>CAJMQA010000102.1 GCA_905215395.1 uncultured bacterium
AGTATTGTGATGCGTAAAAATGAAAATATTTGCTTAGATTTACTAAAAAGGTTGTAAGATGACGAATTTGTTGCCTGAATACGATATCATAGTGATAGGAGCAGGTCATGCGGGTTGTGAAGCAGCATGTGCAGCTGCACATTTGGGTTCCCATACTTTATTGATAACACTCGATATGAATAAAATAGCCCAAATGTCTTGTAATCCCGCGATAGGAGGTATAGCTAAGGGGCAAATTGTACGGGAAATTGATGCTTTAGGAGGAATGACAGGCATTGTGACAGATCTGAGTTCTATTCAATTCAGAATGTTGAATCGTTCTAAAGGACCTGCTATGTGGAGTCCGCGTTCCCAATGCGATAGAATGAAATTTTCTCAGAATTGGCGCAGCATATTGGAAAATACTGCAAATCTTGATATGTGGCAAGATGATGCAATTGAATTGTGTATTGAAGATCAGGTTGTATTTGGGGTTAAAACCTCTTTTGGAACTGTTTTCCGGGGCCGGAAAGTAATACTGACTAATGGTACTTTTTTGAATGGCTTGATGCATATAGGACGTGTTAGTTTCCAGGGAGGCAGAATTTCTGAACCTGCATCCTGTGGCATATCTGGCCAATTGAAAGAATTAGGTTTTGAAGTAGGAAGGATGAAGACGGGAACTCCGGTACGTATTGATGGTAGGAGTATTGATTTTTCCAGATTGACGGAGCAGGGGGGAGAAGAGGATTTTCATTGCTTTTCTTATATGCATTTGAATTATAAGAGCAATTTGCTTCAAAGGCCCTGTTATATGGCTTATACGAATGAAAAAGTCCATGAAGCTTTGAGGGCAGGTTTTGAAGATAGTCCTTTGTTTAATGGCACAATTCACAGTATTGGACCACGTTATTGTCCCAGTATAGAAACAAAGCTGGATACTTTTGCAGATAAAACGTGCCATCATTTGTTTTTAGAGCCTGAGGGAGAAACGACTACGGAGTTTTATCTGAATGGTTTTTCTTCTTCTTTGCCCTGGGATGTTCAGTTAAGAGGCCTGCGTTTAATTGAAGGTTTTGAGAATGTCCGGATTTTCAGACCGGGTTATGCTATAGAATATGATTTTTTTCCACCTACTCAGCTGTACCATACTCTGGAGACAAAATTGATCAAAGGGCTTTATTTTGCCGGACAGATTAATGGGACTACAGGATATGAAGAAGCTGCTGCACAGGGATTGATGGCAGGCATCAATGCACATCTGGCTTTACATGGCGGAACTGATTTTATCTTGAAACGTGATGAAGCATATATCGGTGTTTTAATAGATGATTTGGTAACAAAGGGGGTAGATGAGCCTTACCGTATGTTCACTTCCCGTGCTGAATATAGAATCTTGCTGAGGCAAGATGATGCAGATGTGCGTTTAACACCAAAAGGTTATAAACTAGGATTGGTGAATGATATAAGACATAATATATATATTGATAAGATTACAAAGAAAGATATTTTGATTGAATTTATCCGGGATTATAGTGTGAAACCGGATGAAATCAATTCTTTTTTAACGTCTATTTCATCTGCTCCTTTACGTCAGGGCATAAAGTTAGTGGATGTATTGACCCGTCCTCAGGTGAATTTGGATCAATTATTAAAGGTTTTGCCGCCTCTTCATAATTTTATTGCTGAAAACAAAATTAGTGAGGAGATAGTGGAAGCTGCAGAGATTTCTATAAAGTATTCTGGTTATATTGAACGGGAAAGATTATTGGCTGATAAACTTTCCCGTTTGGAAAATTTAGTTATAGCTGGAAAATTTGATTATGAAAAATTGAATAATCTCTCAATTGAAGCTAGACAAAAATTATCAAAAATACAACCACGAACTATAGGGCAGGCGTCACGTATAAGTGGTGTATCACCAGCCGATATTAATGTTCTTCTCATTTTAATGGGAAGATAGGCAAATGTTTCACGTGGAACATTTGAAAGTATGCGAAGGGATGATTATATAAATAGTTTCTAAGAAATTTTATTTTAAAGAAATTGCATGAAACAAATAGAAGGCAATATTGTAGATATAGATGGAAAACAAATTTTTCCCGGAACCCTCTTTATTGAAAATGGAAGAATTGTCTCTATTCATAAAAATCCTGGAAAACAATATGACTTCTATATTGCTCCGGGTTTTATAGATGCTCATGTACATATTGAAAGTTCAATGTTAACTCCGATTGAATTTTCTAAAGCTATTATAAAAAGGGGGACGATTGCTATTATAAATGATCCTCATGAAATTGCAAATGTATTGGGAGTAGAAGGAGTCAACTTTATGGTAAAAAACAGTCGTTATGCGCAAATAAAGATTTTTTTTACAATACCTTCCTGTGTTCCATCTACTCCTTTTGATTGTTCTGGTGGGAAAATAGATACTGGTGATGTGGAGTATCTGGCAAAATCAGGTGTATTTATCGGTTTATCCGAAATGATGAATATTCCAGGTGTTATTCACAAAGATCCGGAAGTATGGGCTAAATTGAAAATAGCGGAACGATATAATTTCATAATTGATGGTCATGCTCCTTTATTGTCCGGAGATGATTTGAAAAAATACATTGAAGCTGGTATTTCTACTGATCATGAATCTTCGGATTTAAAAGAAGCCTTAGAAAAAATCCATTTGGGTATGAAAATTTTGATCCGTGAAGGAAGTGCAGCAAAGAATTATGAAGCTCTAAAACCTATTATTGCTTCTCATCCGGACGATGTTATGTTTTGCACAGATGATTCTCATCCTGGAGATTTGCTTAATTTAGGGCATATTGATAAAATAGTCAGAAAAGCGATTCAGGATGGATTTGATTTGTTTACAGTATTAAAAATTGCTGCTATAAATCCTGTCAGATATTATCATTTAGATGTAGGTACTTTACATGTAGGAGATCGTGCTGATTTTGTTATTTTTGAAAATCTGGATGATTTTAAGGTTGCTTCTGTTTATATTGATGGAGAAGAAAGATACAATACTATCGGTGACAATGTAAATCTTCCTTATGAATCCATACATTTAAATCTGAAGAAATTGAATAATTTTTATTCTAAAGAGATTTCCACTTTTGATTTGAGAAAACCGCAAAAGGATCGTATTACCTGTATTAAGGTCACAGACCACGAATTAGTCACAGAAAAAATTGTTTTTCCACTTTCTGAACCGACTGATAATTTGGAATCCGACTTAAATCGGGATATATTGAAGATTGTTTATTTAAATCGTTATGAAAATAGATTTCCTCAAATTGCTTTTATTCATGGCATAGGTTTAAAGGAAGGTGCTTTTGCCAGTAGTATATCCCATGATTCTCATAATATAATAGCAGTAGGAACAAATGATTTGGATATAACCACTGCAATTAATTCTATTATTCGAAGGAAAGGGGGATTAACTGTTGTTTCGGGGAATCAGAATTTAAGCCTTTCTTTACCAATTGGAGGAATAATGACTAATCATACAGCTGAGAAAATTGCAAAAATCTGGGAAAAATTGATTCAAATCCTACATGATAGAGGATGTATTTTAGATTCTCCGTTTATGACTCTCTCTTTTATGTCATTGATTGTTATTCCAGAATTGAAAATTGGTGAACAGGGTTTATTTGAATTCAGTAACTTCAATTTTATACCGGATTAATAATTTAAGTTAGTGGAAAATATTTACTGTATATGGCTTTATATGATGAACAACTAAGAGAAAAAATCAGTAAGTTACCGATGAAACCCGGAGTATATCAATATTTTGATTCATCGGGAGTTATTATATATATAGGAAAAGCTAAAATTTTAAAAAATAGAGTTTTATCATATTTAAATACAAGTAATCAATCAAATAAAACCCGGGTTTTAGTCAATAAAATAGCGGATTTGCGTTATATTGTAGTAGATAGTGAGCAGGACGCTCTTTTATTAGAGAATAATCTGATAAAAAAATACAAACCCAGATATAATATTTTACTGAAAGATGATAAAAGTTATCCCTGGATTTGTATCAAGAAAGAACGTTTTCCCAGAGTTTTTATCACCCGTAATTATGTGCATGATGGCTCTGAATACTTTGGACCATATACTTCCGGAAAATTTGCCCATGTATTGATATCTCTAATCAAATCTTTATTTAAGTTACGGACTTGCAAGCTGGATTTGAATTCCAAAGCAATTTTTAATCATAAATATAAAGTTTGTCTCGAATATCATATCGGAAATTGTCCGGGACCTTGTGTTGGGAAAATTCAGGAAGAAGAATACAATGGGTTTATTTCCCAAGTCAGAAATATTTTGAAAGGGAATCTCTCTTCAGTTATCGAAGTGATGAATCGTAAAATGAGTTTGTATGCTGAGAATTTGCATTTTGAAGAGGCAAACCAAGTGAAACAAGCACTTCAATCTATACGGAATTATCAATCTAAGTCGACTATTGTACGGACGACCATCAACGATACAGATGTCTTTTCTTATCTGGAAGATGAAAAATATGCTTATGTTAATTTTTTAAGAATAGTTCATGGCGCTGTTATTCAAGTACATACAATCGAATTGGAGAAAAAGATAGAAGAAGAAAAAGAAGCTTTACTGGCATTTGCCATCTATGAAATCAGACAATTGGTCAATAGCAATTCCAAGGAGATCATTGTTCCCTTTTATCCGGATATACAATTGAATGGTATTCAGTATGTAATACCTCAAAAAGGCGATAAAAAACAATTACTTGAGTTATCACAACGTAATGTTGCTTATTTTAAGTTGGATAGAGAACGTCAACGTAATATTAAGAAAGAAGATTCTAGCTTTAATATATTGAAAATCATTAAGTTAGAACTTAAATTGCCTACCTTACCCCATCGGATGGAGTGTTTTGATAACTCGAATATTCAGGGAACTAATCCCGTAGCCTCCTGTGTTGTTTTCATTGATGGAAAACCGGCTAAAAAAGAGTACCGGAAGTTCCACGTGAAAACAGTTGTCGGACCTGATGATTTTGCTTCTATGGAAGAGATCATATACAGACGTTACAGCAGAATTCTGGAAGAAGGTCTGGAATTGCCTGATCTGATCGTGATTGATGGAGGTAAAGGACAATTGCATTCAGCTGTTAATAGCCTGAAAAAATTAGATCTTTATGGAAAAATTCCTATTTTGGGGCTGGCAAAACAGATGGAAGAAATTTATTTTCCTGAAGACAAAGATCCTTATCTCTTAGCTAAGAATTCTATGGCTCTAAAAACACTGATGCATATCCGGGACGAAGCTCACCGATTTGGTATAACTTTTCACCGTCAATTGAGACAAAAAGCTCAGATTAATAGTGAGTTGAGTCAGATTAAAGGTATAGGTAAAACTACAGAAATAACTTTGTTACAAGAATTTAAATCATTGGAAAATATAAAAAATGCATCCCTGGAAGAATTGATAAGAGCAGTCGGTCAAAAAAGAGCTTCCATTATATATCAGTATTTTCACAACGAATAAGAAAGTGACTATATATAACTTTGCAGTATAACAAGTTAATTCTGGAATTAAATCCAGTAATCTTCTGTGTTCCGGACTCCATGAAAACTAATATGACCGACCGTATAAAAGTATGGTTTACTGTAATAAATGCTTAAAATAAAAACGTCCGGAAGGACGTTTTTATTTCAACAGATTCTGATATTCTGTTGTATTTCCTAGAATCTCTGTAGCCTTTGCAATTTCTTTATCGTGTCTGACTTTGTATTCGATAACACCTTCCAGAAAATAGTACCGCTGAATAAATTGCTGAGTCAGGAAAGATTTGATTTCGTCTTTGAAAAGATCCATATCCCGATCGATTGAATGTTCAAAATCCTTTTGCAACTCTTCAATTTGTTGTTTTGAATTCTCATAGTATTTTTCCGTCTTGGCAGCTTCTATTAATTTATTCAGAAGTTGTTGAGATTCAGTTTTATAACTAAAGTTTTTGGCTTTCAGATAAGCTTTGAATTCATCGTAAAGTTCATCGGAGATTTTGAATTCGTGAATAGGCGCTATGGTAGGGTGCTTTAAGGCGTAACTATTTACAAAATCAAATGTAATATCTTGTAGAACAAGTTCTTCTGTAATACGGGCAAATTCTTCACTTTCAACTTTTACGTCAGGAGTTATACCTCCTCCGTCATATACTTTCCGCCCGGCCCTTGTGGTGTATTCTGTAATCAAAGAATCGGGGACTTTTCCGACACTTCCATCCGGATTACGGTGTGAATAATCCAATGCTTGAATACATCTGCCGCTGGGAATATAATATTTTGCTGTAGTTACTTTTAATTTGGTGTTATAGGCCAAATCGCGGACTGTTTGAACCAATCCTTTGCCAAAAGAACGTTCGCCGATTAAAACGGCTCTGTCGAGGTCCTGCAATGATCCGGAAACTATTTCTGAAGCAGAGGCAGAAGCCCGGTCTATCAGGACTGCAAGCGGCATATCCGGGACTATGGGGTTTTTATTTGTCGAATATTCTTTGTCCCATTGCTTTACTTTGCCTTTGGTGCTGACTACTTTAGAATTTTTAGGAACGAAAAAATTCACAATTTCAACAGCTTGATCCAGCAATCCTCCTGGGTTTCCCCTTAAGTCAAGAACCAGGGAAACTGCTCCTTCATTTTTCAGAGTGATGATGGCTGAGCGTACATCTTCTGCTGATTTGTCCGTAAAACTGGAAAGGTAAATGTAACCGATACTATCACTTATCATCCCGTAATAAGGGACACTGGGAAGTTGTATTTTTTCACGTATGGCCTTCTTTTCCAGTGGTTTAGATTCAAATTCTCTTTGTACTTTTATGGTAATTTCTTTTCCTGGTTGTCCTTTCAGCATGGTGCTTACATCTTCGGTATTTTTGCCTTTGACAGAATGACCATCAATGGCCAAAATCACATCTCCCGGAAGTAATCCGGCTTTGTGGGCAGGAGAATTCTTATAAGGTTCCCGGATGATTACCTTATCGTCTTTCTGACTGATCACAGAACCGATACCTGCATATTCTCCCGTAGTCATTAATTTGACATCCTCCATTTCAGATTCGGGATAGTAAACTGTATATGGATCCAGAGATTTCAACATAGATTTTATACTCGTGGTTACCAGATCTCCGGGATTAATTTCATCAACGTAAAACATATTTACATCCCGGAAAAGAGTGGCATAGATATTTAATTGCTTACTGATTTCAAAGCTTTTATCGTCATTATTTCTTAAAGCAGTTAATCCACAGGTGATTGCTATGACTGATATACCTATAAGCAGAATTCTTTTTGTCTTCATTAATATTTTAAATTATTGTTTATGATACATTTCCGATTTTGATTAACGAAGTTACAATTTATAATTGAAACTTGAAAATATAGTTTTGAAAATTAGTGAATTCTTAAGTTGGATTTTCTTTTTTTAAGGAACCGGATCATATCCGCTTCCTCCCCAGGGATGACAGCGTAACAGACGTTTAATGGCTAGCCAAAGTCCTTTTACTGGTCCATATTTCCGAATGGCTTCTGCAGCATACTGGGAACATGTCGGTACGTAACGGCAAGTGGGAGGTTTGAGAGGAGATATGCAATATTGGTAAAACCGGATAGGGAGTAGCAAAATAAAACTGAATATATGTTTAAAAATTTGCATGACTATAAAATTTACATCTCAGACTCCTCAGAAAAATAGGTTGGAATTTTTTGCAGGGCACTCTTTACTGCTTTTTCTATTTTCAGATAAACGGGTAGGTTTTGATCCAGATAAATAAACAGAATGTCAATGGTGTGTCCGGGAGGTATCTGTTTATAAAATTCAGGTTTATTCAGGCGGTAGGCTTCCCTTAACAAACGTTTTACGCGGTTTCTTTTCACTGCACGCTTGAATTTTTTTTTGCTGACACTGATGGCAATCCTGGCCGGATGCTCTCCGGGAAGGGAAGAATCTTTCAATACAATCCGGAAAGGATATTTCACAAAGCTAAGTTCTGATTTTATCAGTTCTTCCAGAAGAGTTTTACTGGATAAACGTTCGGACTTACTGAGTGAATACATGCAAGGAAAGATTGGTAAGCGGAAATTATAAATTTGGAGATGGAATTCCATCTCCAAATTTATCACTTATTTTGTTTTGTTCTCTTTGTTGTAACGCTTGATAAACTCTTCCAGAGCCATTGTCATAGAAGGACATTGCGGAGTAGGCGCTTTTATATCCAGTCTTAAACCAGCCTCTTCTACAGCTGTTGCTGTTGCCGGACCAAAAGCGGCGATTACAGTTGTATCCTGAACGAAACCAGGGAAATTCTGGAATAGAGATTTTATTCCGGAAGGAGTATAGAAAACAACAATATCGTATTCTTTCAAATCTTTAATGTCACTCAGGTCACTGGCCACCGTTTTATAAAGAATAGCTTTTGTATACTTTAAATTCAATTGATCCAATAAACCGGGAATGTTCTCTTTATGGATATCAGACAGAGGAACTAAGAAATTTTCTGTTTTGTGTTTCAGTAAGATCTTAGTCATATCATCGACCTTTTTATCACCATAAAATATTTTTCTTTTACGGTAAACAATGTATTTCTGCAGATAAAATGCTGTGGCTTCAGATATACAGAAATATTTCATTGTATCAGGAACTGTAATCCTCAGTTCTCCGCAAATTCTGAAAAAATGATCGATAGCAGTCCGGCTGGTAAAAATGATTGCAGTATGATCAAGAATATTGATACGCTCCTGCCGGAATTCTTTTGCTGTGACTCCTTCCACCTTGATAAAAGGGCGGAACTCCAATTTTAGACCATATTTTTCAGCCAATTCGGAATATGGAGATTTCTCTGTTACTGGCTGAGGCTGTGATACGAGTATCTTTTTTATCTTCAAAGCAGTAAAGTTTTAAATTAATACCCTTCTTCTTACGCCACGATCTTATATAGAATAAGCAGTGGCATGATTTCGAGGGCACAAAGGTACAAAATCATATACAAAATTAAAACCCTATGCGAAAATAATATTTCAATCCAACGGATAATTTTAACTATCATAAATAGTACCATACTAAATATAACAATCTTTAACAGAGGGACTATGGCAAAAGATTTTACAAAAAAAACAGAGATAACAACAGGGGCTACCAATAGTCCGATTAAGATATGAAAAGTCCATAAATTGACGATAATTTCATCAGCAGTACTTTTGGCGTTGAAAGTCCATCCTAATAAATGTACGACTATTAGTAAAAAGAAATGATAGATAAAAAGTCCGGTAAAAATATACAGACTGGTTAAGGGAATAAAATCTTCTTGGGCGATATAACTGATTCCGATGGAAATAATGGAAAAGGAGAGACATAAGGATAATATATAACATACCAGATTGGATGCAATGCCCTCATTTAAAATGAGCTCTGCTTTTTTCCGTTTAATCAGAGTGTTCAGTAAATTGTAAAACAGATCTTTCCCTCTCAGGCGGATAAAAGCAAATATCATCAGAAAGGCAACAGTATATGCCAGATTTCCCAAAAGATTATTGTTGTTTTTCAGGGGAGTATAGGGTAAAACGGGACGCTCTGTAATACTAACCAGAAATGTATCTTCAGTTTGCTGCTTTAACAGGCAAATGCTATCATTTTGCTCAGAATGAGAAAATGTTGTATTTGTATTTGGCATTGAATCGATAGGCAATGTTAATGCTGATTTCATGAGAACCTTCAGTTGATTTCACCAAATTACCCAATGACATGTCATACGAATATGCCAGACGGTATTCCAGTCGTTTGTTTGTTGAGTTAATTTTGAGGCCTAATTTAAATATAATTGCTTTATAATTTTGATCAGAACTATTTAATAATTGTGAACTGTACCAGATTCCTCCGAATATGGGGTCAGTGGTGAGGTCTGTCCCAAAAATAAAGTTGTTGGATGAAGAGGAGGACATCAGCTTTTCTCCCTGATTTTCAAATAATAATCCCGGACAGATGTAGAGACTGCTTTTCTTATCCAGACTATAGATACCAGTACGTATAAAACTTTGCCATTGTAAACTGAGTTTTATGGGGACTCTGGCGTTTTCTTCGATAAAGTAATTTTTGGGACGGGTAAAATGGTTTACTGAAAATCCTATAAAATTATGCATAAATTCCCGGTAATGTCTTTCCCAGGGAAGATAAGCCATCACTCCGGCATTAAAATCCCAATAATGTTGTTTTTCATTGATAATCTCCAGAGAAGGGAGAGGTAATATGTTCCCATAAATCTCATGTAAATTTCCTGAATAAATGTATTTGTTGAAATTCAGACGTTCATCATTGTAACTTCCTTTCACACCAAGCTGAAAATAGATATTTTTTTCTTTATTGATGTAACCTCGCCAGGAATAAGATAATCCCACATTGTTTGATTTGATAAAGCCTCC
>CAJMQA010000103.1 GCA_905215395.1 uncultured bacterium
GTATCTCCGTTCAAAGCATTCGTTCTTGCTTCACCAGGGATCAGATTGATGCATTTGGACCCCATCAGATCCGAGTTTTGAATCGAAGCAACCGAATTGGAAGGGATTTCCAGTTTCTTATTCACCGTAAATTGTACCAACACTTTGTCAAATCGCTCTCCTACAAAATGAATGGCACTGACTTGTCCAACGGAATATCCTCTGTAAATAACACTATTTGATATTTTCAGACCATCTACCTGGTCGTATACGCCATAAAAAACATTATTCCGGTCAAAAAGTGCTTTCGCTTTGAGAAAATTAATTCCCCAAATCAGAATAATCACAGCCACAATAGCTGTTAATGCCAGTTTTACTTCTCTTCTAATATATATCATATCTCACAATCTTTCAGACTTTTTTTATTTACGTTCAAGTTTTTGTGCCTCAGCTACCGGAATGACCTTTCCTTTATAGATAGCAATGATAAAACAATCACGGACTTTTTGCTTTATTCCAGGCAGACTCTTTTTCACTGCCTCCAGCTTATCCGAAGGAGCGACATAATAACGGTATCGCCCATCACAAGAAAGTTCACAAACAGCTTCTCCCGAACAAAGCCGGCTCTTATTTTTTTCCCTGCTCAAAGCCGAAGCAATTTGAATGGCATAAATTACCCCTCCCTCATCAGAAACGGAAGGCTGAACCTCCCCGTTACTTTCTTTCTCTGCTACCGCTTTCTGCTGACTTAACAGATACCCTTTCTTCTCCAGGTTGGTCTTATAATGCCTGATTGCCCTGAAAATAGACCCGGCTATTTTATTCTGTGCAGCCTGAGTGCAAAGATAACGTTCTTCTTCAGCATTGGAAATAAAGCCGGCTTCCACCAATATAGCAGGCATAGCAGCATCTTTCAGAACCAGATAACCGGCTTGTCTGACCCCACGGTCAACCCGCTTTGTAGACTGTACCATTTCGTCCTGAACAAAAGAAGCCAGCTGAAGGCTTTTTTCCAGATGCAGGTTTTGCAATAAACTGAATATGATGTACGATTCCGGCTTTGTCGGATCAAATCCCGCATATTTAACCGAATAATCTTTTTCATAACGGATCACAGAATTCTCTTTCATAGCCACGGCCAGATTCTCTTTAGACCGATGCAGACCGAGCACATAGGTTTCCAATCCCCTCGGACTTTTGCTATCGTTAGAATTGGTATGAATAGATATAAAAAGATCCGCCTTATTGTCATTGGCGATCCTCCCCCGTTTGTCCAGATCAATAAAGACATCCTTATCCCGGGTATATACAACTTTCATATCCGGAAAAGCTTCTTTCAGCTGCCTCCCCACTTTCAAAGCAATGGAAAGAACAATGTCTTTTTCTTTACTTCTCAGCCCGACTGCTCCCGGATCTTTCCCTCCATGTCCTGCATCAATACAAACACACTTCACCTTGTTTAAATCCGACTGTCCCCAAACACTATCTGCAAATAAAATAGTCAGTAAAAACAGCAGAATTCCAGCTACTCGATATCGAATTATCATACATTTAAAACTTTTTAAAAAGAATGATAGGTATTAACAATCAATATTTCTTACATTTGCAAACCGAATCCGGGAATCGGACCGCGTTTATTCATCACAAAAATAGTACAATAAATTGCAAATAAGAGCATATATATACCAATTTATTACGATTTCTGTCATTTTAATCATGACTGCCTGTTCCGTAGCATCTCATTCTTCACGGAACGGACAGGCCATTGCACCCCAAAGACCGGAACCCGGAATGATCAAACTGCACTCCAGAGATACTGTGATCAGAGCCCAAATTCCAGGTCAGGAAAAGGCAGAGGAAACAAAAGACAGTACAGCTGTTCCTCCTATGCTTGTTGTCTCCTCAGACACAATACAAACCGGAGATTCCACCTTTACAGAAAAAATTATTATCTCAGATACCACAACTATTACAACTGACAGTGTTACTGTAAAAAAAGACAGTACAGCAGCAAAACCCTTGTTTACCGATCTGGTGACTTATAATGCAACCGATTCCATTATTGTCGATGTTACAGGCAAAAAAATGTTTCTTTATAAGGATGCTTTTGTCAAATATCTGAATACAGAGCTAAAAGCAGACTATATTGAACTGGATATGGAAAACAGTCTGGCTTACGCTTCAGGTTTAACCGATACCGCCGGAAATATTACCGGAAAGCCTAAATTTAAAGATGGTTCGCAGGAGTTTGAAAGCCTGGACCTGAAATACAGTTTCAAAACCAAAAAAGGATTCGTCAAAGAAATTATTACCCAACAGGGAGAGGGATATGTACAGGGAAAACTGACAAAAAAACTCAATGATTCTATATATTGTGTAAAGGATGGTCTGTATACGACCTGCGACCAACACGACCACCCCCACTTTTACGTCCGCATGAGTAAGGCCAAAATGATAAAAGACAAAAAAGTGGTCTCTGGTTTTGCCAATCTCTATATTGAGGATGTTCCGCTCCCACTGGCTATTCCTTTCGGTCTTTTCCCTTTCTCCAAAAAACAGCAATCGGGAATTCTGATACCTACTTACGGAGAAGAACGCATGAGAGGATTTAACCTGCGTGATGGAGGATATTACTTTTTTATCAACGATTATGTCGACCTCACACTCACAGGAACCATATATACCAACGGTTCCTGGGGAATGAATGTCGGATCAAACTACCGAAAAAGATACAAGTATAACGGAAATTTCAATTTCTCTATGAGCCGGAATCATACCAGCGAAAAAGGAGATCCCGACTACACCAAATCTAGCGACTGGTCGATACAGTGGAGACACACCCAGGATGCCAAAGCTAATCCTTACACCACTTTTTCGGCATCGGTAGATATGTCTTCTGCGACCAACAACTATTATAATGCCACCAATATCAACGACATTGCCAATCAGCGGAAACAGTCCAGTATCTCCTGGAGTAAAAAATGGCCGGACCGTCCTTTCAATATCACTGCCAGTTTTACTCACAATCAGAATAGCCGGGATTCATCTATTTCATTGTCTTTCCCGAATTTAAATTTTCGGGTATCCCAGATTTATCCGTTCCGCCGGAAAGAGAGAGTTGGAAAAATGAAATGGTATGAAAATATCGGGTTTACCTATAATGCAGAATTGAGAAACAGTATACAAACCAAAGAATCGGAACTGGGACATTCATTTCAGAATATGGCCCGGGATTGGCAAAATGGCTTCAAACACTCTATTCCTTTGAGTACCAGTATCAATATAGCAAAAGATCTCTCTTTGACCCCTTCATTTACATACAATGGTGTGGCCTATCTGAGATCCATCCGAAAAGGCAACTGGGTAAAGGATACGACCATGGCCGGAGGGGGCTATGTCCCTATCGACACGATTTACGGCCTCCATTATGCCCACAATTATAACGCCCAGGTTTCTTTGTCATACAATCCGACCATCTATGGTATGTATATGTTCCTACCCAATAGCAAGATCTATGCTATCCGTCACGCCATCCGCCCCAGTGCCAGTATCAGTTATACCCCCAAAATAGGCATACCCAGGAGTAAATACTGGAAAACCTATACAGATGCCAATGGATACGATCAGGAATATTCAATTTTTGAAAACCAGCTATATACCCCTCCTACCGGAGCAGAAGAAGCCGGAAGTCTCGCCCTGGCCCTAGATAACAATCTGGAGATGAAAGTCCGGAATGATCAGGATACCACCGGTAAGGAAGAGTTTAAGAAAATCAAACTTCTGGAAAGTTTCCGGCTTTCTACCAGTTACAATTTCTTTGCTGATTCCATGCGGTGGCAAACGATACAATTGTCAGCCCGTACCAAGGTGTTCAACAACAAAGTCAACATCAACCTGAGTGGAACAATTGACCCCTATGCCATCGATGCCAATGCCGTAAGATACAACAAATACAATGGAGGTATAGGACGTCTGACCCGTGTATCTGCCTCTTCAGGGATACAGTTTTCTTCGGATAACGGAAAGAAAAAAGAAGAAAAGGATGACAAACTCAATGGCAACTACAGCCAGTATATGGATTTCGAAGTTCCCTGGAGTATCAGTCTCGATTATACCTTTAGTTATAGTAAAAACTACAGCCGTAATCCGGCTGAAGGAGCCAAAAAACCTTTGAGTAAAAACGTTATTTCACAGATGGTCCGTATCAACGGAGATTTTTCCCTGACTCCCAAATGGAAATTCGGTTACAGCACGGGATATGACTTTCAGCAAAAAGAGATTACTGCCACCAGCTTTAACATTTCCAGAGATCTGCACTGCTGGGAAATGACTTTTTCTTGTATCCCGTTTGGTACCCACCAATCCTATAACTTCCAGATCAACGTGCGTTCCAGTTTGCTAAAAGACCTGAAGCTCACGAAACGGGATTCCTGGTATGACAGAAGGTAAACGGATTATACAGCATCAGGAAGTTGTATAATCCGTTCGCTTTACTTCTGGACCCAGCGTTTCAATACCGGAAAATACTTTTTCATTTTCGCAAGTGCCTCCTCTTTTGAGAATTGTGGTTGACTTTCCCTGTTAAACTCATCGAGATATTGAATGCAATGTTCTATCATCTCATCCATTGTACAATCCTGAAGAAATACTCCATTCTGATAACAATAGCAGCAATACTCCTCGTTGGCTGAGCCGTCTTTGTTAGTTCCAAATTGCTCCGGAGTTTGCATCGGCATACCACAGCTCTGACAAAAAAGATTCAGGTATTTTTGATTTTTTGCAAACACATTATCAATCCAATAAGTGTACGATTTCGGAGTAAATTTCAGCACACAATATTCAGGATCTTCCATACCACCTGGAAAATGCTCCAACATCCAATCACCCCAAAGCGAACGTCTCACAGCTTCATCCGTTACAATTTCCACTTCCCCCGTATATACAATGCTATTAGCCCCTTTGACTATCGACATTCCGGCTTTCGGATTGGCTTTGAAATGCGCCGTTTTTGCCGAACTGGTTCCGGTGGAAACATAAATCGCACCATCCTCATCTTTGACTTTTACCATAGGAACTGGTCGCGGATAGCCATTTTCATCAATAGATGCCAATGTAATAATTTGCGCTCCGGCAATCATATTCGCTGCTTTATTCATAATTTATCTTTAAATGGATTTATAAAATCTATCTTTGTAACCATAATCAAACAAAACACATTATGAAAACATATCAGGCTATTTTATTCTTTCTGGCCTTACTCTGGTCAGGAGGAATTTTTGCTCAGGAGCAATTCAGTAAATATTTTCTCGACAAAACCATGCGCTTTGACTATTATCACAGTGGTAATAATCTGAGTGAAGAGTATTTTTTTGATGAACTGAAAGAAGAACCCTATTGGGCAGGTTCAAAAATCTCCCTGCTTGACAATACTGGTCTAGGCAATCAAATGTTTAAAATCATCGATAAAGCCAGTGGCAAAGAGATCTACTCCCGGAGTTTCAATACACTTTTCAACGAATGGCAGACAACTCCGGAAGCCCGGATAATCCACAAAGCCATGCCAGAATCGGTTGTATTCCCTTTCCCCAAAAGCGAAGTAAAACTGGAAATTTATGCCCGCAACCGGAAGGGTGTTTTCGAGAAAAAGTTTGAACAAGATATAAACCCGGATTCTTATTTTATCCGGAAATTCACTCCTCAGTACGAAACAACTGAAATTGCTTATACCGGCAATCCGGCTACCCGGGTGGATATCGTTCTTATTCCGGAAGGGTATACACAAAACGAAAAAGGAAAATTCATGGATGCCTGTAAAGTATTTGCAGAAGAATTTTTCAGTTACTCCCCTTATCAGGAAAATTCCGCCCGTTTCAATATCCGTTGCGTATGGGCACCCTCGATGGAATCAGGAGTTACCATTCCGGGAGAACACATATGGAAAAACACTGCAGCTAAAGCAAGATTCTACACCTTCGATTCCGAACGCTATCAGATGATAGAGGATTTTCAGGGCCTACGCGATATTGCAGCCCATGTACCCTATGACTATATTTATGTTTTATCCAACACCCAGAAATACGGAGGTGGAGGTATCTACAACTTTTATGGTATCAGTGCTGCCCATCATCCCAGCCGCACCGGAAAAATTTATGTCCATGAATTCGGGCATGTATTGCTGGGCTTGGCAGACGAATATTGTGGTAACGTTTCTTACAACGATATGTATCCCTTGGATGTAGAACCCTGGGAACCCAATATCACTACCCTGACAGATTTCAACCATAAAGAGTGGAAAAAGATGCTGGATCCTAGGACTCCGGTACCAACTCCCCTCAACCCCAAAGACAATCAAAAACTGGGTGTATACGAAGGAGGAGGCTATGTTACCAAAGGTGTTTACCGCCCCTGGCCCAATTGTCTGATGAACAACCTGCACAACACCGACGAATTTTGTCCGGTATGTAAAACTGCCATTCAAAAACACATCGACTTTCTATGCCAGTAGAAAAACAATAAAACACCCCTGCTGGGGTGTTTTTATATCAAATAAAGATTCAATATAGCTTTATCCACTCATAAGCATTTCCGGAATGATCCATAAAACGGATAAAATCCTCTGTTTTGATGGCCAGGGAGGCCCGGTTATCATTCGGATGAAATGAAAGCTTCCCGGCCCGTTTCAGGTTTTCATCCAGAAAAACATATACATGGTGATCTGTATCGTTCACTAAGCCGAAAGGACTCACCGAACCAGGCTTCAGCCCCAAATATTTATCCATCCTTTGTTCAGAAGCAAAACTCAGTTTTCCCTGATGTAAAAGCTGCTCCAGATCATGAATGGCCAGATTCTGATCGCAATGGAAAATGACCAGATAATGACGGTTCCCTTTGTGATTCCGGAAAAACAGATTTTTACAATGTGTGCTATCCAGATTGGTCCAATACTGTTTTGCAATCTCGATAGTAGGAGCCTCCGGATGTTCCAGATAATCAAACTCTATACCCAAAGATCTTAAAGTCTCATAAACTTTTTCTTGTCCGATCATAACTATAACCCAATTTCAGTTCGAATATATTTTTTGCCTTGCCAGGCATCCCGTTCACGCAGACGCTTCTCCAGCTTAGCGACAAATTCATAATTCTTGATTCCCCATTTCGGGGCGATCAGATATTCCACCGGAGCCTGATTTACAAATCGTTCCAAATAGACATCCGGACGAATATGCTCAATGACATCCACGACAAAATCCAGATACTCTTCGGGACTATACAAACGGAATTGCGACGGATCTTTCAGATATTGCTCAGCCATACGCGTATTCCGGATGATTTGTAACTGATGTAGTTTCAATACATGAATCGGCAGATTACACAAACGCACAGCTCCCTCCAACATAGATGCCCGGCTTTCACCCGGTAAGCCGAATATCAAATGCGCACCTATCCGGATTCCCCGCTCCGCCGTCATCCGGATAGCCTGCTCTGCCTCAGCAAAGCTATGTCCCCGGTTGATACCCCTCAACACTTCATCATTAACCGATTCTACCCCGTATTCCATACAGACATAATGCTTCCGCGCAAGTTCCGCAATGTAATCCAGCACCTCTTCGGTCACCACATCTGGACGGGTAGCAATCACCAACCCTATGATATCCTGGCATGCCAACGCCTCTTCATATCTCTCCCGAAGTATTTCCAGAGAAGCATAAGTGTTAGAGTAAGCTTGAAAATAAGCCAGATATTTCTGCCCCTCATACTTTCTGGCAAAAAACAACCGTCCTTCTTCTATCTGCTGCTTAATTCCTTTTACAGCCCTGCAATAATCCGGATTGAAACTCTCATTATTACAGAAAGTACACCCCCCACTACCCTTCACCCCATCACGGTTCGGACAGGTGAAACCAGCATCAACCGACAATTTCTGCACCCGCTCATTAAATAATCCTTTAAAAAAAGCAGGGTAATCATTATATCTCTTTTCTGTTCGTCCCATAAATCATACAAAATTAGAAATATCACAGCAGTCTTCCTCATTTTTTTGATTTTTTTAGTATACATAGCTCGAATCCATTGAAATAAGTGCCAGAAGATACTCCCATCATTTGTCAGAATCATATTTCTTTCCACAGTAAAACACTATACCTTTCTACTTTTCGAAAACGTTTGTATAATAGAGAATTAGAAAAAGAAGAAGTTCTTTTTAGAATACAAAAAAAAAATCTATATTTGCAGTTCTGAAAAGCATAGAAAAACTGCATTTCAGGAAACTGTATATCAATCGTTTATAATAACAATTCTTAATAATAAACCATCCTCTTTCGGAGGATATAAACAAATCTAAAAAAATATGAGTACGAAGTACGTTTACACATTCGGAGACGGAAAAGCAGAAGGCAAGGCAGATATGAAAAATCTGCTGGGTGGTAAAGGTGCGAACCTTGCCGAGATGAACCTGATCGGCCTGCCTGTACCTGCTGGTTTTACTATTACAACTGAAGTTTGTACACTTTACAATCAGCAAGGCAAGGAAGCTGTTGTAAAATTAATTGAAGACCAGGTAAAAGCCGGAATTGCACACATGGAAAAAATCATGAACGCAAAATTCGGTTCCAAAGGTGAGGCTTTTCCCTTGATGGTATCCGTACGTTCCGGAGCCCGTGTTTCCATGCCGGGTATGATGGACACCGTACTGAACCTGGGTATCAATGACGATGCAGTGAAATTACTGGCAGAGAAATCAGGAAATGCCCGTTTTGCTTGGGACTCTTACCGCCGTTTCATCCAGATGTACGGAGACGTAGTTATGGGTGTTGCTGCCGGCAAAGGTGAACACAATCCGTTTGAAGTAGAAATTGATAAGCTGAAAGCAGCTAAAAATGTAAAGAATGATACAGACTTCACAGCTGAAGATCTACAGGAACTCGTAGAAAGCTTTAAGAGAGTTGTGAAGAACAAAACCGGAAAAGATTTCCCGACTTGTCCGTGGGAACAGCTTTGGGGAGCCATCTGCGCTGTATTCGATTCCTGGATGACTGAACGTGCCGTATTGTACCGTCAGTTAAATCAGATTCCGGAAGAATGGGGTACTGCTGTAAACGTACAGTCTATGGTTTATGGTAATATGGGTAAAAATTCTGCCACAGGTGTTGCTTTCAGCCGTGACGCTGCTACCGGAGAAGATATTTTCAACGGAGAATATCTGATCGATGCACAGGGAGAAGATGTTGTTGCCGGTATCCGTACACCCCAGGAAATCACTATTGAAGGTTCACGTCGTTGGGCTAAACAGCAGGGGATTTCAGAAGAAGAGCGTGCCAGCAAATATCCGTCATTGGAAGAAGCCATGCCGCAAGCATACGCAGACTTGAATGCAGTTCAGGAAAAGCTGGAAGACCATTTCCACGATATGCAGGATATGGAATTCACCATCCAGGACGGTAAACTGTGGATGTTACAGACCCGTAACGGAAAACGTACCGGTGCTGCTATGGTGAAAATGGCTGTTGATATGCTGAAACAAGGTATGATCGATGAAAAAACCGCTCTTTTGCGTCAGGAACCGGCAAAATTAGATGAATTACTTCATCCGGTATTCAACAAAGAAGCCCTGAAAAAAGCAAATACCATTACCAAAGGTCTGCCGGCATCTCCGGGAGCTGCCTGTGGCCGTGTCGTATTCTTCGCCGACGAAGCTGAAGAATGGAAAAACAGAGGCGAAAAAGTAATTCTGGTACGTCTGGAAACTTCTCCGGAAGACCTGCGTGGCATGAATGTTTCTGAAGGTATTCTGACTGCACGTGGCGGAATGACCTCTCATGCTGCTGTGGTTGCACGTGGAATGGGTAAATGTTGTGTTTCCGGAGCTGGAGACATCGTTGTGGATTATGCTCAACGGAACTTCTGCGTAAACGGAACCCTGGTTAAAGAAGGAGACTGGATTTCATTGAACGGTTCTACCGGTGAGGTGTACCTGGGAAAAGTAGCTACAGAAGATGCAACCCTGGATGATGACTTTACAGCCATCATGAACCTGGCCGAAAAATATACGCGTATGTACGTACGTACCAATGCCGATACCCCGAACGATGCCCGTAAAGCCCGCGAATTCGGAGCGAAAGGTGTTGGCCTTTGCCGTACAGAACATATGTTCTTCGAAGGACACCGCATCGACGCTATGCGTGAAATGATTCTTTCCGATACAGTAGAAGGACGCCGCGAAGCCTTGAATAAAATCCTGCCGATGCAGAGAGGGGACTTTGAAGGAATCCTGGAAGCTATGAATGGATTGGGAGTTACCATCCGTCTGCTTGATCCACCTTTGCATGAATTCACCCCGAACGAACCTGCTTCACAGCAATATATGGCAC
>CAJMQA010000104.1 GCA_905215395.1 uncultured bacterium
CAATTCTTCACCCGTATAAGTCTGATCTTTATACCCCACAATCCGTTTACTCCTCAGATTATTCAGCCATTGATTCGCCTCCGGATCTCCCAGCATGGCACAAGCTTCTGCCATATTCAGATAGGCTTCGGCAGTCCGCAACATCATGACGTCGGACACCCGGGATTGATGATCCCCTCTTTTAAATTTAGCATTCATGGCTACACTGTCAGTCACATTGGTCGCAGTAAAAAACACAACGGCACGTTTATCCGTCTCCGGATCGTATAAATTGTAAAGATCTCTGGAAACACAGTAATCACCGGGAGAAGCTGTCAACACATTCTGAGTTGTCAACGAACTCTGTGAAAACAAAATCTCTTCACTATCTTCGGATAGGAATATTGAAGCAGAGTCGTTCATCCCTGCCATATTGCTTAAAACCGGATTCAGCGCCAATAGATCCCGGGCTTCTTCCCGCGCATTTTCCCAATCCTGCATATACAGATACACACGGCTCAACAGTAAACGTGCCGCTGCCTCCGATACCCGGTAGTAAGAACGGATCTGAGGACTTTCAGACAGGCAACGGACAGATTCCTTCAAATCTTTAACAATCTGTGCGTAAATCCCGGCAACGGTAGCCCTGTCGAATTGAGTAGGCTTGCCTTGTTCGTGTTCAACATATCCGGTCAATTTCAACGGTACTCCCAGAGTTGTAGCTGCTGCGGATGGCGTATAGGCATTACCGTACAAATTCACCAATACCAGATAGAATTGTGCCCTTAGAAAATGACACTCTCCCTGAATCCGGATTTTATCCAGTTGCTCCTGATTGTTTTTTGCCGGCATATCCCCGATCTCTCCGAGAATTACATTCACCAGATTGATCCGGGCATATAAATCATTCCAGGTTACATTGTCAGCAGATTCGCTGGCCCCGTTCTGACTCCTTCCCACTTCCAGCTGCCAGGCAAAATAACCGAAACTCGCATGCACGCTATACATCCAGACATCCAATCCTCCGGATACCCTTTCTGCCTTGACCGTATTGATATCGTCATCTAAAATATTCAGAAATGCACAGGAAGTATTGCCACTGGGCATCCTTCTCTTGCTGTACTGATAACTGGGCATATATACACTTCCCAGCATCAATTCATCATAATCGCTGATCGTTTTGGCTACCACCAGATCCTGTGAATATTCTTTCAGAAACTGATCACAGCCGCTTAACAGCAATACAAAACCGATATAAATTATTTTCTTCATTTTATCTAAATATTAAAATGCAACATTCAATCCCAGGGTATAAGCCGGACGCACCGATAAATTGGGTTTAGCAAAACCCGCTTGTGAAGGATCCTGACCTTTCAGGGCTTTTGCAGATATTGTAAACAGATTCGTGGTCGAAAAACTCAGGGAAGCGGTTGAAAAAGGGGTTTTCTTCAACACTTTCTGGCCGAAACTGTATCGTAACGACAAAGATTGCATTTTCAGGTAGTTACCACTGACAACACGAACGTCCGATTTATCGTACATACTCCACACATTAGCTGCAAAAGCTTTCGATTTATTGGCATCAGCCCATCCCTGCTGAGCTGAAAAATGTTGGGCATACCTACCGTAATCAGGATTTCCGATACTCATCAAAGCAGGTATATCCGTACGGGTTTCATCCCCCGGAACCTGCCAGCGGCGGGTAAATTCTTTCCGGACATTGGACCTCGCACTCACCCCACCGATTACCGGAGAAAACAAATCGAACAAACGGATTTTTGAGCCCAGGCTATAAGCCAGATTGAAGGATAAATTAAAACCTTTATAAGAAATGGAATTGCTCCAGTTGCCGGAAAATACAGGATCCCGGGTACCGCTTTCTTCCATGACCATCAGAACAATATCTTGTAAAGATTTATTTTGTAACAAATGTTGACGGTCTTCGTAGTCATCAAACATAGGTGTACCGTTTACAGGGTTTATTCCTTTGAACTTATATGAATAAAATGTACCGACAGATTTTCCGGGTATAACGGCCGTACCGTTCAGATAATGCTCCAGGTAAAAATTCTGTACCGGCTCGGTCTCCACTTTGTTTTTATTCACCGAATAATAAGTAGAAGTATGCCATTTGCAATCCTTTGTACGTATGGGATCCCCGGACAAATGGATAGAAAATCCTCTGTTACTCATATCTCCGTTATTCATTTTATATGTCAAAACCCCATTCACCGGTGATACATCGATATCTGCAAATATATCGGTCGTCTTTTTGTAATAATATTCCCCGACCACATTCAGCCTGCCATCAAAAAACGATAAATCCAGAGCCATATTCACCTGCCGGGTGACTTCCCATTTCAGATTCGGATTCGGTAACTGATACAAAGTGGAAATATTTTCATTATAGAACGTATTCATAGTCCCCTTTTTCAGTAACATATTCGGAGTCTGTCCATCGACCATATTTCCCTGATACCCGTAAGAAGCACGTAAACGGGCATCGCTCAGCCAGGTCTGTTCTCTGTTTTCCATCCAGGTTTTATAGATATTCCACATCCCGGATACCGACCAAATGGGTAAAAAACGTTCATTGCTCCGGCTTCCGAATTTATTGGAGGCATCAAACCGTCCGTTAGCATTCAGGGTATGATCGTGTGAATAGGCATCCCGGGTGAGCACATCGAACCAGTCGGTATTTACGTTCTCGTAATATTTTACCTCAGACAGAAACTGATCATAGCTGATTTCTCCGTTTTGTAAACGGTACCATGTCCCTTCATACCCCACCATCGGCATATTGCCGGGAAAAGTGAAATGCTCATTCACCAGTTCTTTTCCAAACTGCATCCTTTCCTGAGAATTCATCAGATAAATATTCCGGTCGGAATATCTCGGCCGACGGGTGATTTTAGAAGAATGTGAATATGAAACCTGGGCCTTTCCCACCGATCCCCTTTTGGTAGTCACCACAATCACGCCATTAGCTGCCGCAGTTCCATAAATAGCTGTCGCCGAAACATCCTTCAATACATCGATGCGTTCTATATCCTGAGGATTGATTCCGGCAATTGCATTACCGATTACATTGATATAATCAGGATCGTTTAAAACATCTGCATCTACATTTACCGGATCTTTTAAGATAATGCCATCCAATACCCACAGTGGTTCACGATTCCCTAATAAAGTGGAAGTCCCCCGGATTCGTATTCGGGGAGTAGCCCCTACTTCCCCGGAATTGTTCATCAACAATAAATCCGGAATGCGCCCTTCCAATGCCTGGGTAATTGAGGTCATACCCGGAACCAGGATATCTGCTGCTTTCACCGAAGATACAGAACTGGTCAGATGACGCTTATCGATCGTTCCATAACCGGTCTCTACGACATTAACGGTTTCCAAAGCATACGAATCTTCTTCCATCTCTACATCCAAAGATTTCTGTCCCTTATATTGAACTGCCACTTTTTTCATTCCCACAAAGCTGAATATCAATACAATGGGAGTTTCTTCAGGTTTTATAATTTCGTATTCACCTTTCGAATTCGTAATTACTCCGACTGTCGTTCCTTTTATCATAACCGATACCCCCGGAAGCGGTATCCCCGCGGCATCTTTTACAATTCCCCGAATCATCTCTTTCATCTGAGGTAAAGAAGCAACTTTTTCCGGACGGATTATCACAACATTATTGACCACTGAAAAACTCAAAGGTTTTCCTTTCAATGCCTCCCGCAATACAGTTTCTACCGTCACTTTCTTTAAATCCACGCTCACCTTACCACTTTGCTCCAATTCCTGAATACTATAAAGGAAATCCAAATCCACTTTCTCTTTGATTTTTTTAATTAAAGTTTCTATCGAAACTTCTTCCAATGAGATGTCGATTTTTTGCTGTTGAGAATATACATTACCAGATACCGGTAATATGAAGACCAACAATAAAAAACAAAATAATTTCATAACTAACCACATTTTTTTCCACCGGAATACCGGAATAGGAATGGTTGACATCCAGTTTTTTTTCATAAATTTGTTAGGTTAAAATTTGATATTTAACATTGATTCAGGAAGTCCGATGAGCCACCATGGGCCTCCTTTTTTATAGAAAACAATCGAAAACGGTCGTTTTTCTGGGCAAAATTTTACCTCTCAAAAAATGAAAAATGAAAAATGAAAAATGAAGTATAACCGAAATAATACTTTCGGTAAAAAATGAAAAAAATCAAATATAAATACAATGATTAAACTATTGAAATTCAAAATAATAAATCCAATATCCTAAAGATCCGGATAAATTTCAAAGACTATTTTTTCAAATAATTATATGATTATGGAATGTCAAAAATTATTATGCCATGTAAACTATAATTATTAACTAATTTAAACGACCGTTTATTTAATTCTTATAACCCACAAAAACAGTATTATCGTTCATGAAAAAACTGACATTCGTAGTCATCTCCAGCATTCTCAAATGTTGTTCTATATTATCGTATTTTTTCAGGTCACCACTAAACAAGGATTTTTTCAGATCTTCATTATAGAAAAAAATATTGACATCATACCAGCGTTCCAAAACCTTCATAATATTTTCCAGGCTCTCCCGTTCAAATTTAAACAACCCATCTTTCCAGGCAGTATACAAGGTAACATTCACTTTCACCTTGTCTAATTCTCCATCCGTTTTATGCAGAGATGCCTGTTCTCCAGGTAGCAATTCCAGTATTTTTTCCGGACATTCGACATTTACCTTTCCACTGACCAGAGTAGTTTTTATTTCTGACGCTCCGGCATAGGCATTAATATTGAAAACAGTTCCCAACACCCGTACATTCATATCTCCCACTTTTACGATAAACGGTCTGTCAGTATCTCGTTGAACCTCAAAATAAGCTTCACCACATAACTCCACCTGCCGGTTCTGTTTACCGAAAGTTTCGGGATATTTTAAACGGGAATCAGCGTTCAGATAAACCCGGGTTCCGTCGGATAACTGCAAAGAATATTCCCCTCTCCGGGGTACATATAATTCATTATATATCAACTCTCCGGTTTCCTGTGCCTTCTTTTCATATATCAAATTAGATGAATCAGCCTTAACAAATACATCTGTCGCTTCCCGGGTATAAACAGGCCGGGTCTTTCCCAATACCACCTGTTCCCCACCCGACAGAGTCAGTACAGCCTTACTTTCCCCGGCAATTACAACTTTTTGAGCCACACTAATTTCCGAAGTATATCCTGAATGTTCTTTTTTCAGTAAAAAAGCAACAGCAATTACCAAAGGCAAGATCACAGCAGCCACCCGGTTCCACTGTATCTGGATCCGGGCAACCGGCTTTTTCCTTGCAAAACGCCGATACGCTTTGGCAGAATCATATTTCCGAAAGTCCTGCAACACTTTAGCTTCATACTTCTCTGTCCCTATATATTCTGCCCATTTCCGGTTTCCGTCCACTCTCAGCCATTCTTCCAATTCCTTTTGCTCTGAAACATCCAGTTTATCTGCCTTGCATTTATGAAGTAACTCTACAATTCTAAATATTCTATCCATATTTTCATCCTTTATACTCCTTAAACACAAGTTTGAAAAAACGGGTGATAGTTTTCAGATTTTTCTCATCCTTTTTAATTTTCGGTATACATAAATAAAGGCCGGTATCAAAAACAAATCGGCAGCAATCCAGGCTGTCGGATCACCATAACAAACAGCCAGAAAACCAAAAGCCGGAACTGCAAGGATACTTACAAAAATCCGGGCAATCATCTCGGATACGCCCGAAAACATTGCCAAATTAGTATATCCCGCACCCTGAATGGTGTAACGTAAAATGCACAATAATCCCAATACAGGGAAGAAAAAACAGGATACATGTAAAAATAATTCTGTATTCCGGAGAATCTCTGTTTCCGAAACATCCACAAAAAACAAAGCCAGGGTTCGTGAACCCAATATCAATATGATAAAAGTAAGAAAGGCATAAACCATCATCATCAAAACACTGGCTTTAATTCCCTGCCAGATCCGTCCGGGCTTACCAGCTCCGTAATTTTGTCCGCTATAAGTAGCCATGGCTATTCCCAAACTTTCGAACGCGCAAATAAATAACATTTTTATCCGCATAGCAGCTGTAAATGCTGCAACACAAGCTGTTCCTAAGGCATTGTTAGCACTTTGCAACATGATACTACCTATGGCTGTGATTGAAAACTGAAGCCCCATCGGTATACCGGTATACATCAATGTCCCTGCTAATTTTGCCTGAAAATACCGTTCTTCCGAAGAGCCCTTCAAGATCTGAAAATGTCTGTACATATATACATAACACAAGACTGCAGAAATCCCCTGAGAAATGAAAGTCGCAATAGCTGCACCGGCAACTCCCCAATCCAGTAGCAGAATACAAAATAAATCCAGTAAAACATTTAAAACAGTTGAAAACAACAAAAACCAGAACGGAGTTTTACTGTCTCCCAAAGCCCGGATCACACTTGAAAGTAAATTATATAGAAAAGTACAGGGAACACCCAAAAAAGTTACTAACAAATAAGCATATGCCCCGTCGAAAATATTCTCCGGAGTCTGCATGATACGTAAAACACCGGAACAACAGAGGCTCATTACCAGGGCAATAGCAAATGACATAACCAAAGATATCTGTATACTGACAGCCACATAACGCCTCATCATGCTATAATCCCGGGCACCGAATTTCTGAGCCACCGGAATACCAAATCCACAACTACATCCATTACAAAATCCCAGGATCAGAAAAATCACGGAACTACTGGCTCCCACAGAAGCCAATGCATTGATTCCTAAAAATTTCCCCACAATTGCAGCATCTACCAAAGAATAAGTCTGTTGAAGCAGATTACCTAACAACAAGGGCATCGTAAAATTAAAAATTAATGGCAGCGCAGGTCCCGCTGTCATCTCCCTGGAACTCGACATATAACGATTTTCTAAAAATTCCGGAATTAAATTCTTAAATAAAATAATAAGCCATCAGCAACACAAACAAAGGAGCGGGTAATTTTTTCCGTAATTCGCTGTAAGCTTTCTTTTTCAGTGTTTTGACAGTATTAATGGATATATTCAGTTCATTTGCAATTTCCCCAATCGTTTTACCTTCCAGCGTCTTTAAAATAATCTGCCGGCGTTGAAAAGCCAAAGTATCGATAGCAATATAAATTTGTCTGAAATATTCATCTTCTAACAAAAAACGTTCATTATCGAAAGAATTAAAATCAGCAAATAATTGATCAAACAAAGTCATACCTCCGGCAAATTCTTTGCAATCACGCAACAAATTCAAACAAGCATTGTATACAGCACGGTAAAGATAGGAAGTAACCGCCCGCGTAGTATTAAATACAGTATCAGTCTCCCAAAATTTCACAAATACGTCCTGTACCACATCTTCTTCTGAAGCTATATTCCGTAATAACCTGGAAGCATAATGACAAAGAGCAGCATAATAGGTATCATACAATCTTTTATATAATACCCGGTCTTTCGTATTGACAACCTCCAGTATCTGCTCTTCCGTATATAACATCAGTTTACTTTATTTTTTCCCGTATTCTCTCCACAAGGACAGCATTCCCGGCAATAATGGAAATTCCCCGGTTTTCACGGAAAGGAACAACAATCCCCCCGGCCTCCTCAACAATCAGCGCCCCGGCACACATATCCCAAAGATTCAGGCTCAATTCCCAGTAACCATCCAGAAAACCGGCAGCAACACAGCACAAATCATAGGCAGCAGAACCCATTCTCCGTATACCACGCAACGACGGTAAAATAGCAGAAAGGTTTGAAGCATTATTATCGGGATTTACATCTTTATCATAGGGGAAACCGGTGCCTAAAACAGAATGCGCCAGATCAGGTTTTTCCGAGACGCGGATCGGCTTACCGTTCAAAAATGCCCCGTTTCCTTTCACAGCTGTATATAATTCATTCATATAAGGAGCATAAACCACCCCCAGTATGGTTTTTTCCTGATATTGCAAGCCAATAGAAACCGTAAAGACCGGTAATCCCTGGCTATAGTTATTGGTACCATCCAAAGGGTCGATCACCCAACGATAGTCTGCTGTTCCGGCATGCTCCCCGCTCTCCTCACCCAAAATAGCATGAGCAGGAAAACTTTTCTGAATTTCACCGATCAGACAAGCCTCACTTTCTTTATCCGCCCTCGTTACCACATCATAAACATTCGATTTGGTCTGTATACCCAGATCATTCCCACGGAAATATGAAAGTTGTATTTTCCCTGCTTCCTGAGCCCATTTAACAGCTAATTCCAATGTTTTATTCAAATCTATTTCCATCATTTCAATAGTTATCCCTTTATTTTTCTTTTATATTTCCATGCTTTTCCGCAATCGTAACACTTCCAGGTTTTATGGAACAGCGGAAACAAAGCTCCCAGAATAAAATAAACAATTACAGACACAATACTCAATCTCTGAGCTTTTGCAATGTTATCGGAATGGCAAAAAGGACAATGTCCCGGCTCTGTTCCTTTTTTTATCCAAACCCAGTCGTCCTCTTTTTCGTCCTCATCATAAACAGACCAGTATCCCCCTGTTTTTAACAGCTGTAAAGCCTGTTCCCAATCTGTATCCCTAACCCACAATTTCACCCCCCCGATGGCATTGGAATAAAGATTATTTACCTGTGCCGTCAATTCATCCTGGACTACTGTCTCCACACCTTCAGACTCCAACCAAGCCTTAGCCATATACATATCCTGAAGATTTGTAAAGGTTTTTATAATACTCCAACCTTCCATCTTTTGAGTTTTAGTTAAAAAAAGCTGCCCCTTGCCATCTGCTTTACCTGCAGATTACAACAAAAATAAACTTTTTATTTGGTTTTTCAGTTTATTTCTTCCATTTTCCATTTTCCGGCTTTCAGTTCCATTACCGTTTGAAATCCCGCTTCTTTCAAAGCCTGCAAGGCTTCCATCCGTCCGGCATTTACCAGTTCCGGGCGATGTGCATCGGAATTTACAACCAGAGGTATCCCCAGTTTCTTCAGCAAAGGGAAATGGCACCGCTGTGGAAAAAAACACCCCTTTGTCAGGAAAGCCTTGGTATTTACCTCCATCATGAGACCTTTTTCAGCAATACAGGCAAAATAATCGTATAGCCTTTTCCGGAACCACTCTTTTTCCAATATGTCCGGATCACACACCGAAGCATTGTACGATATTTTATCCGCATGTCCGATAAAATCAAAACCACCCGCTTTTACCATCTGCATAGAAGCATCCAGATAACATTCCACCATCTTTCTTAAATCGCCCCGGAAATACAATTCCAATAAGCGGCGAAAGTTTTCCGGATTGGTATCTGTGTCTATGATTTCACCTTCATCCGTATAAATCATATGAACGGAACCGATCCGGTAATCCAACGGTAAATTCCGAAAATACGGAATGGAGGGATTCTGATACTCATTGAGATAATCGATCTCCATTCCTGCATACAATTCAATTGTACCGGCATATTTCTCTTTCAGCCGGACGATCTCCTCCAGATACTCCCCAACCTTTTCTTCGGGAAGAGTCCAACGGGTTTCAAAAGGCAAGGGAGCATGCGAAGAGACCCCATAAGAAGTAAAGCCGGCAGCAATTGCCGACTTTACAAAATCTTCCAAAGGTGCTTTCCCGTCACAGAAAGAGCAATGACTATGATAATTTGTTAAATTCATCTCTGTTACATCCTTTCGGGCATCTCGATCCCCAGCATTCCCATGGCATTCTTCAAGGCTTCCCCGCACTGCTTTGCCAAAAGCAGACGGAAATTCTTAACCGCCTGATCCTCCTCTTTCAAAATAGAAAAATCATGGTAAAACTGATTGAATTCTTTCGCCAGATCGTAAGAATAGTTTGCCAATAATGCAGGACTGTATGTAAGCCCGGCCTCTTTAACCACATCAGGCAATTTGGCCAATAGCTTAATCAGATTCTGTTCCTTATCGGACAGGCTAATATGTATGTCAGCAACCTGTAACTCCGTCCCGCTTCCGGCAGCTTTCCGCAATACCGATTGTATACGGGCATAAGTATATTGAATAAAAGGACCTGTATTTCCGTTAAAATCAATGGACTCCTTCGGATTAAACATCATAGTCTTCTTCGGATCCACTTTCAGTATAAAATATTTCAAAGCTCCCAGAGCAACCTTACGGTACACCTCTTCTGCCTCTGCTTCCGAATAGCCTTCCAGTTTACCCAGTTCCTGGGAGGTCTCCCGGGCTGTATTGATCATTTCAGCCATCAGATCGTCAGCATCTACAACCGTTCCCTCCCTGGATTTCATCTTC
>CAJMQA010000105.1 GCA_905215395.1 uncultured bacterium
GATAATAGAGACAGTGGCTGTTACGAGCAGCCACTGTCCATAAGTTTTTGATTCGCCGGGTACAAGTTGGAGCGAGGCCCCGGCATTGTTAAACCTATAACTACAAAATTATGAAATTTTTTATCAAAACCTTGCGGCTTATGAAATTAACCGTGTTTTTAATTTTACTCGGTTTGCTGAGGGTGAGTGCAACGACGAGTGCGCAGGTCTTCCGCATCAGTCTGGATCTGAAAAATGTAGCTTGTGCCGAGGCTATCGGGGCCGTGAAGGGACAAACTAACCTGGATTTCTTTTTCAGTAATAAAGAGCTGGATGTTAACCGGAAGGTGTCGGTGTCGTGCAGGAATGCTTCACTGGAAGAAGTACTGAAACAGATTCTAGGCGAAGGTTATCGTTTCCGTTTGGTAGACAATACTGTGGTGATCAGGCCGGTACATACAGAAGTTGCCCAACAGGACCAAATGGTTGTAAAAGGAATTGTCAAAGACTCTAAGGGTAATCCGTTGCCCGGGGTAACAGTAACTATAAAGGGGACGTTACTGGGAGTGGCTACCGATGCGGACGGACAATTTCAGATTACTGTAGCACGCAGTAAAGATCTGGTGTTTGTATTTTCGTTTGTCGGCATGGAGACGCTTGAAGTACCTCTTGGGGATAAAACACAGTTGGACGTAGTCTTAAAATCGGGAGAAGAGGAGCTGGACGAGGTGGTTGTCACAGGATACCAGAATATCAAAAAAGACCGGGCGGTGGGAAATGTGGAGGTGATCCGGGCCAGCGACCTGATGAATTCACCGCATACCTCCGTGGATAACCTGCTGGCAGGAAAGATTGCCGGACTGGCATCGTTCATGTCGTCCGGGCGTGCCGGAGCCAATTCGGATATCCGGATCAGGGGCGTGAACACACTTTCGGGTACTACACAGCCATTGTGGATTGTAGACGGACTTCCCATGCAGGGAGAGGTGCCTACCTTTCAGGGAAGCGGTTCTGAGTTGCAGACCGACATCCTGAATAACGGAATCGGTAATATCCCTCCCTCGGATATAGAGTCGATCACAGTGCTGAAAGATGCTGCGGCTACTGCTATTTATGGAGCACGGGCAGCAAACGGTGTGATCGTTATTACGACAAAGCGGCCGTCTGCCGGAAACATCTCTTTTACGTACAATGCATCCTTTGCTCTATCAGAAGCTCCTTCCATCAGTCTGGGATTTATGAATTCGGCTGATAAGGTGCAATATGAAAAGGAATTGTATGAAGAATTCGGCAGTGATTCCCGTTTCTCCTGGGCGCGGGCCGGAGGTGCTGCGCGTATCCTGATCGACAGGGACAGGGGAGTGTTGTCGGCAGTACAGGCTGAGACAGCTCTGGAACGCTTGCGCAATACCAATACGAACTGGATGAAGGAAATTTTCAGGAATTCTTTTACACATACCCACAACCTGACAATGAGTGCAGGAAGTGAAAAGATTCAGTATTATGCGTCTGTAAATTACCAGAAACAGAAAGGAATATTGCTGAACGATGAATATGAAAATTTTTCGGGCAGGATTTCGGTGACTTATAAGCCTTCTGAATTGTTTGATCTCCGGGCAGGTATAAACAGTACATTCCGCAAAAATGACTACCACGATAGTTCCGTAGATCCTTTTAAGTATGCCGTTTATGCCAATCCATACGAAAAGCCCTATAATGAAGACGGTTCTCTGGCATATGACAATGTGTATGTGACAGTGCCCAAAAAACAGGGAACGGAACAGAATATCATCAAAGGTTTCAATATCATCAATGAGATTGAAAATACGCATAAAAATTCCAAATATGAGAGTAACGGAATGAGTCTTGAACTTAATCTCTGGCCTTTAAAGGGATTGCGTTTCTCTTCCAAAGGGATCATTACCCGAACGAATACGAATACTTACAATATTGCGGACAAGTCGACACTGACAGCGTACAATAACAACTGGATCAAAGGATTGCTGACCCGGGACCCGTATGACAGCGAAATACAAAGTTTTTACCGCGAATCAGCTTCATTCACCCGGGAATATTCTTTCAATAATACGCTGGAATATTCTGTGGATCTGTCCGATTGGTTTATCAATGCTTTGCTGGGACAGGAAATTTCTTCCACCAAGAGCAATGATCTGAATGTGTTTATGCCTGAATATTATCCGGAATACAATATTGTAGGATATCCGGATATTAAGGATGTTAATGCCAGTCAGTTACAGCTGAAGAAATTCGGAGGACGCTCTAACGGTGAGAAACGTTATTCTTCTTTCTACTTTTCCGGGTCGGTAGGTTATAAAGAACGTTATATACTGAATTTTAATGCCCGTAATGACGGCGCTGATATTATCGGTTCTTCGAATCGTTTCACTCCGTTATGGTCGGTGAGTGGTCGCTGGAACCTTCACAAAGAGGAGTTCTTCAAAAAACAATCGTTGTTTAACGAACTCCACTTTAAAGGACAATTCGGGTATACCGGGAACATCAACCGTACGGCATATCCGTTTACGGTGATTACCTTGGCTACGGTGGATCGTTATAAGGACGAAGTGATAGCTTCTTCATACACTCATCCCAATCCTTCTATCAAGTGGGAGAAAAAACGGGAGATCGGAGTCAGCATGGGAGCAAGTATGTTGGATTACCGTCTGAATTTTGCCGTTTCGTATTACGATAACCTGGTAACAGATGCCTTGTCGCTCCGCCGTCTGCCTATCTCGGCCGGGGTAACCTCAATTTATGCCAACATCAGCGATGTGTCGAACAGGGGAGTCGAGATCACAGCCAATGCCACTCTGGTACAGACAACCGATTTTACGTTCGGTATTTCCGGTAATTTTGCCTATAATAAGAACAAGGTGGCTAAATCGTATTATAAAGACCTGGATCACCTGACTCTGGCACAAAGCATGGATGCAATCAATCCGCCTCTGGTGGACGGCTATGGAGTAGGGTCGGTCTTCGGGGTGAAGACTGACGGTATCGACCCTTCCAACGGACGTCCGAATGTGTGGGTAAATAAATTTGTCGGAGATGCAACGGCTGATAAGAGCGATCCGGGAAATTACAAGGTTCAGATGGCTAATCGCGGACAGGTCTGGGTCGATGATGACAGACCTCTCTATCTGGGAAATACCAATCCTGATATGACCGGTGGATTCGGGTTTAATTTCCGGTATAAACGCCTGAATCTTTCTACCAACTTTATTTATGAAGGCGGACATATACTGGCGAAGTTTAGTGAGCGGCTTTCCAGTCCGGGTGGTTCTACACCGACTAGGTTTGCGAAGTACAATGTCCGGAATGAACATAAATACAGATGGCGTAATCCCGGAGATATTACCAACGTGGAAAAATATGAACAATATCTGGTCGATCAGATCCCGATGAGTTCAGACTATGAGAAAGGGGATTACCTGAAATTGCGGAATGTGACGCTCTCTTATATCATTCCGGCTTCCAACCTGAATTTTTTCAGATGGGTAAAGATGATGCGTGTCAGTGTACAAGCTGAGAATTTGTTTACATGGACGGCTTACAGCGGAATCGACCCGGAACTGCGTACCGATTTCGGTTACCCTGTTCCCCGGAATTACCGCTTGACCTTTCACCTGACCTTTTAAAACAGCAAGAATATGAAAAGAAAATTATATACTTTGTTTGCGGTGCTGGCTATTAGCCTGTTCACATTTAATTCATGTGATAAATACCTGACCATACAGCCTTCCAATGTGATTGTGCCCCGTTCCCTTCAGGATGTGAAGATGATGGTGGGCAAATACCTCCGTAGTATGCAGAACGGGGAGATCCAGAGTTTTTGCCTCTATCGTACGGGGGGATATGCCAATTCCCAGGACTTGTTCAAGTTTGAAGATGATTTCAACTATGAGGGGATGTTTTTCCTGCTTTATGATATTTATGAGCAAAAATATAAACGCTGGTTAAATAGTGATTGGGAACAGACCATCTGGAATGCACTGTATCAGAATATCGGTGATTTTAACCTGTATATTTACGAACTGGAACGGCTCAAGGATCATTCGGATGAAGCGAAGAAAATAGAGGCTGAAGTGCGTATGTGCCGTGCAATCTCTTATTTCAGGCTGATACAGCTGTTTTGTCCGTACCGGGCCAATGAATTTGCTGCTGATCCTGAAAGGTACGGATTGCCGGTTCTGGAGAAAGAGGAGGACTTGCAGGACAAATATTTTCCGGAACGGCGTAGCCAGCAGGCTACCTATCAGTTTGTTCTGGATGAGCTGGCTAAAATTGAAGCACTGGATGTCGAAGCAGGTGACTGGAACCTGTTCTATAACCGCCGGGCCCTCTATGGATTGCTGGCAGAAGTACATTTCTGGAAGGCGGAATCGCCTGCAAAAGCGGCAGATGATTGGGAAAAAGTAAGGACTTATGCAACGAAGGCGATCGATGGTAACCGTATGGCACAGACTCCACAGGAGATTGAAGCGATGTTTAATCCGTTGGGAGTCAGTGTCTCTCCGGCTCTTTCCGTGAACGTGGTTCCGGATTACGGAGGCTATTATTCGGATGTTTTTGCCGATGACTGGAGTCCGGTGACTGTGGAAGATGCTGTGGCCGGCCTGTATCAGGATGATGACTACCGGAAGGCTTTGTGGATTGATCCTGCGACAAAATATTTAATAAAATATGAACAAGCGGATAAAGCAGACTTCAATATCAATGTGTTGTGGCGGGTAGAGGAAATGAATCTGATGATTGCTGAATCGTGGATTCATGCCGGTGATGAAACTCAGGCCCGGAATTATCTGGATAAGGTGCGTGCGGTCCGTATGCCTGCGCCTCCAGCCTACACGGATGTAATGCAGGAGATAAAGGATGAAAGGCGGCGTGAATTCCTGGGTGAGTCGTACTGTCGCTGGAAGGATATGAAACGCTACGGGGTGAGCCTTGTGCGTTATACCCGTAAGGATAATCAGAAACTGGAACTGAAGCCGAACGATTACAGGTATACTTTTATTATACCTGCAGAAACGGAATTACAGCAAAATCCCAATAATTTTCAGAACCCAGGATGGAATAACCAGGAAAAATAATTAGCGTATGAAAAAGTTTTATTTTATATATCTGCTGAATCTTGCCTTATTGCATGTTTCGTGTGAAAAAGAAAGTTTTGATTATCAGCAGGCCAGTGTAGGACCGGACAGGATTGATACATTGATATTCAATCCCAGTCATTATGTCCTGAATACAGACGGGGTATCTACCCTGAACCTGAAATTGTTGCCTTCCTATTGGGGGAATAGTGAGAAGACCTACACAGCTCCCATAGCTTTGAGTTGTTTCAAACCTTCCGATTATGCATATTATTATGAAAAAGAGGACGGAAGTGAAGTGAAACTGGAATCCGATCGTCTGACTTTTGAACCGGGAACTCCTGCCGGGAAAATCAAAGTGTTCGCCCGTATGTTCGGGCAGGATACCCGTAAGCTGGAGGTTGAGTTGAGACCGGGGTGGGGTGAGAATGTCAGGGAGAAAGTGATTCCTGTTGTATTTCATATTTTTCAATATACAGGCACGAAAAATACAGACTTTGTGATCGATCCCATCCATATCGATGAAAAAATGCGTAAACTGAACAATGCATTCAGTCGTCTGATCAGTACAGGGGCTGCGTCTACCGATACAAAAATCCGCTTTCAGCTGGCTGAACGGAATCAACATGGCAGGGTGATGGCGAAGCCGGGAATTAACCAGATTAAATTCGGATCTGAAAAACTGAATCCCGAGGATTTCGGACGTTTTTATGATAAGAGTGCACAGTTTGACTGGGAGGCATTCTCCGCAGAATTCAGTGGATTTTATGATGAGGTGAACCATGCTTTTGACTGGAATGCCTTTTTCAGGGAATTCGATGAGTTTTACGATGAGAATCATGTTTTTGACTGGAATGCTTTTCTGAATAAGTTTGACGAATTCCGCACAGACAGTGAGGTCTTTAATTGGAACAATTTCCTGGCGGCATACGAAGCCGACTGGAATACGGATGAATTCCTGAATATCTGGATATTGCCTGTGGGAAGTGTGAAAGTGCCGTCGTTTATGCCGGCAGTGATAACGGCTGGGAAGACTCCCCTGAAAGGATTGGAAATGAAAGAAGTGGCTGCAGATTATACCCCGGCTGCATCGGAATGCGGTGTCGTTATCAATTACAGTGCATTCGTGAGTTCTGAACTCAATGCAGTGATCGGAAAATTTCTGGGACTTCTGCCAACCAATAATGCAACCGTTATGGATGGCGATTCTGATTATTGCAGTGACACTTTTCTTTACCCTAAAAAGGAAGATACCCAGGAGACAAAGAATGCTGTCAATAAGCCGATCTGTTTCACGTCTGACAATATTATGGACGGTAAGACCCAAAATATTGCAGTGACAAATGAACAGGCTGCAAGGATGCATTATGTACTGGAAAATGTCCCTTCCCGTAAAATGTGGAAATCAGCTAAATAAATATAAGAATAGATAAAGTTATGCCGGCTTTCTGAGTCAATAGAAAGCCGGCTTTATTGTATCGGTAATGCTATGCGTAAAAAGTACGCAATATGCTTTGTTGTCTGGTTTTAATTCCTTTCATTTGTGTTATAATTACGCATTGATATGGAAAAGGAAAATCAATATTGCTACAAATATCCCCGTCCGGCGGTTACCACCGATAATGTCATCTTTGGATTCGGAGAGGGAGAGTTAAAGGTATTACTGGTAGAGAGGGGCGGTGAACCATTCAAAGGACACTGGGCATTACCCGGTGGTTTTATGAATATGGATGAGGATGCAGATACCTGTGCCTGCCGGGAACTGGAAGAGGAAACCGGGTTGAAAGACGTATATTCTGAGCAATTGTATACTTTTTCGGCAGTAGACCGTGATCCGCGTTACCGGGTGGTCAGTATTGCCTATTATGCTTTGGTGAAATTGCCGGACTATGTGGTAAAGGCAGGAGATGATGCCAGTAAGGCACAGTGGTTTCCTTTATCTGCACTTCCTGTACTGGCGTTTGATCACCAACGGATATTACAAATGGCTATCGACCGGCTGAAAGGGAAAATCCGTTATCAACCCGTCGGTTTTGAATTGCTCCCCGAAAAATTTACGATTCCTGATTTGCAGCGTTTGTATGAATCGGCTTTGCAAACAACACTTGACCGGAGAAATTTCCGTAAAAAGATATTGAAAACCGGATTATTGATCGATACGGATGAACGTACCGAGGGAGTACCTCATAAACGGGCCAAATATTATAGCTTTGATAAGGCTAAATATCAGGCCTTGTCTGAGAAAGGATTTTACTTTGAAATATGAGAATGAAGACATTGTTGTTGATTATAGATATGCAAAATGATTTCTGCTCGGCTGAGGGAGCATTGTATGTGCCCGGAGCTGAGGCAGATGTCCGGCGTTTGATCGCTTTTATGGAGGCATACCGGGAAAGGATGGATGCTGTCTGGTTAACCCAGGATAACCACCAGGTTATGGATATTGCCCATCCTGCATTCTGGAAGGACAGGGAAGGAAATCCGCCTGTGCCTTTTACCACAGTTACCGATTCAGAGGTCAGGGAAGGAAAATGGATTCCCCGGACTGAAAAGGAGGAGGTGATGGTTTATCTGGAGCAATTGAAAGCCAACGGAGAGTACAGCCACACCATCTGGCCTGAACATTGTATCTGGGGGAGTGTGGGCGCAGCTATTGTTCCCGCGGTAATGGAAGGAGTGAAGGAATGGGCCAGGGAGGGAAAATACTTCAGAATATTGAGTAAGGGTACTCATCCGTTGACCGAGCATTTCGGAGCTTTCAGGGCCAATATTCCCAGGGAAGATGCTCCGGAGACAGCTTTAAATAAAATGCTGATCGATGAGCTGAGCACCTATGATGTAATCTGGGTGGCCGGAGAGGCACAGAGCCATTGTGTGGCCAACAGTGTGAAACAGCTGCTGGATTTTCCGGAAATTGTCAGAAAACTGGTCATACTGGAGGATTGTATGAGTCCGGTGAGGGGCTATGAGAAACTGGCTTCCCCTATATTTGAGGCTGCAGCAGCCGGAGGGGCACTTTTTACTACGACTGTCGCATTGATATCGGAACCTTAATTAAAATGTTATGATGATCAAAGATTTTACAGATAACGACCTCTATAAGTTCACCACGATGAACGCCATACAAAAGAAATTCCCGGATACAGAGGTTGTTTACCGGTTTGTAAACCGCGGTGAGACTGATTTCCCGGAAGGATTTGCCGATGCTTTACGGGTGGAAATCGAGGCTATGAAGGGGCTTGTGCTGAGCGACGAAGCCGAGCGGTTTATGCGGCGGAAATGCTATTATTTCGACTCTGTATTTTTTGATCTTCTGAAGGGTTTCCGTTTTGATCCGTCGGAAGTAAGCATACAACAGGAAGGAGGACGGCTGGAGGTTGAAATCCGGGGATTGTGGTACCGTACAGTGCTTTGGGAGGTTCCGGTGATGGCAATTATTTCGGAGCTTTATTTCCTGATGACGGGAAAGCGTCCTGAGGGAGTGGAGGAAAAAGCTATTGCCAAGGCCCGTCGTTTTGCCGAGATCGGGGCCGAGGTGTCGGAGTTTGGTACACGCCGTCGTTTTTCTTTCGATGTACATGACAGGGTGGTAAAAATATTGAAGGAATATGCGGGGGAATTTATGAAGGGTTCCAGTAATGTGTTTTTGTCTATGAAATACGACCTGACACCTATGGGAACACATCCGCACGAATGGTTTATGTACCACGGGGCACATTATGGTTATCGCTCAGCCAATGCGATGGGATTGGCGAATTGGGTGGATGTATATGATGGAAATCTGGGAATAGCCCTGACAGATACTTATACGACTGAGAATTTTTTCAGTAGTTTTGATACCCAGTATGCTAAGCTGTTCGATGGCTTGCGCTGGGATAGCGGCGATCCTTTTGAATTTACCGAAAGAACATTGAGGCATTACCAGGAAAAAAGGATTGATCCGCGTACTAAAACGGTTGTCTACAGTGATGCGCTGGATATGGAAGGGGTGGAGAAAATCAAATCTTTTGTGAATGGCCGGTTGCACGACGTATATGGAATCGGGACTTTCCTGACCAATGATGCAGGTGTGAAGCCTCTGAATATGGTTATCAAATTGTTCGAATGCAAACCTCAGGGCGCAAAAGAATTCTGGCCGGTGGTAAAGCTTTCGGATGTGGAAGGGAAACATACGGGGGATCCGGATGAAATAGCTCTTTGCCGGGGAGTATTAAGGATTTAGGGAATGGTATTTAGTATTTTATGGGGGCGTTTATATCTTTTGTGTGGTTAGGATATATAAAATTATAAAACTAAATTATATTTTTGTGCCGTTAAAAAATGCAATGGAAATGAAAAAATGGATGTTATTAGCTTTGTTGATGGCCGGGTGTGTGGCCATGGGACATGCGCAGATAAAAATCGGAAACCGTACGATCAATACGAAAAAAGTGTTGAATGCAGCTTCGGAAGTCGCTTCTGCTATTACTTTATCGGATGAGGATGTGGCGGCTCTGTGCCGGGAGTCTGTAAAATGGATGGATGCCAACAATCCTGTCTCTGCTCCGGAATCTGCTTATTCCAGACGTTTGGATTCATTGATGAAAAAAGTGGGAGATGTAGAAGGCTTGAAACTGAACTATAAAGTATATGAGGTGGTCGATATCAATGCTTTTGCTTGTGGCGACGGAAGCATCCGGGTCTTTTCGGCTTTGATGGATCTGATGAATGATGATGAACTGATGGCTGTCATCGGACACGAAATCGGTCATGTTGTGCATACGGATAGTAAAGATGCTATGAAAAATGCTTATCTTGCTTCTGCCGCAAAAAATGCTGCCGGCGCTGCCGGAGGAATACTGGAAAAATTATCGGACTCACAGCTAGGGGCTCTTGCAGAGGCTTTGTCCGGTGCTCAGTTTTCCCAGAAACAGGAACTGGAAGCAGATGATTATGGATTTGAATTCACTGTGAAGCATGGTTTTGATCCTTATGGTATGGCAAATGCCCTGGAAAAACTGAATAACTTATCGGACGGACAAAAATCGTCCATGTTCCAGAAAATGTTTTCCAGTCATCCCGACAGCGCCAAACGCTCGGCCCGGGTGAAGGAAAAAGCGGATGCTTATGTAAAGAAATAATTTGAAGGTGTCTCATCGTTGGGACACCTTCTTTCTTTAAAGAATAAATTAGTTTAAGTGGAAAAAACGGTAAACTTGACCCCTTAAAAACGGAAGAAAATGACCACCTAAAG
>CAJMQA010000106.1 GCA_905215395.1 uncultured bacterium
GGATCACAAATCCTGCTGTCCGGAATTTCTTGCTGGCACAGATCGTATATCGTCATATTTGGGAAAACAATGGCTTGAATGGTGCTGATTATCTGTTACAGGTATTTCACCGGGAGTGTACAGATAAAAACAGGATAGCTTACATTGACGATATGGTGAAACTTTGGGAAAAAATACTTCCGGGACGTGAAGCTCCTAATTTTTCCTTAACAGACCGGGATGGTTGGGTGGTTACCCTGAAAGATTTCAGAGGTTCTTATTTGTATATTACCGTATGGGCTACCTGGTGTGTGCCTTGTAAAAGTGAACTGCCTTATCTGGATCTTTTGCAAAAAGAGTATGGACGGCAGAATATAAGATTTTTGACTGTTGCTATTGATAATCGTCAGGATTCCAAGCATTGGCACGACTTTTTGAAAGAACATCCCTATCAGGGAATTCATACAATGGCTGATGCTGAAGGAAAGTTTAATGAGAATTACATGATTATCAGTGTACCGCGTTTTATTTTGATCGGACCGGATGGGAAAATCATTAATTCTAATGCCCCCCGCCCCTCTTCCGGGCAGATCAGACAGTTGTTTTCAACTTTGGATTTTTGATATCAGGATTAAATTTCTTTGGTGCTTTTAACGAATAGTACCGAAACAAATTCTTAAAATTCCTTGCTGCATTTAGTTTTTTTATATCTTTGTACAAAAATGTGGGATAAAATTTACAAAGTAAAATAAGAGATGAAAAGAATTTTTTTATTTTTGATTGCTTTTACCCTTATACTTAGCGGTTGTAATTCCAATAAGGTGAAGATTCGAGGGAAAGTGGCCGATTTGCAGGGTACTGTAAAATTATTGGCAGAGATGCCGGGACAACAAGGATTAGTAATTCTGGCACAACAGGATGTTACTGATGGAAATATCGAATTGGTAACAGAGGCATTGAATATTCCGGCTCGTGTATGGGTTGATGTTGCAGGTAAGAATACATTGGAATTTATCGTAGATACTCCGGATCAGATCTGGATTCAAGGGAAAGCTAAATTCCCGGATCAGATTGCGGTAAAAGGCTCCGGAATGGATATAGAATATGATAAGCTGAAAAAGCTTTTCAAAGAAAAATATGAAGGCCCGCTGGAGCCCATCGACAGATCCATTCAGAAAATTATGGATAAACCGAAAAAATCCAAAGATGACGAGGTGATGTTAGGGGTTTATCAATTACAAAGACAACGTTACATCAGAGCACGGGCAAATTATGCCAAAACTTTGATTGAAGCTAATCCGGCAAGGGAATTATCGCTCTTTTTATTGCAGGATGAGTTGCGTGATAGCCTGGATCTGCAAAAAAGGCTTTTCAGTAAACTCACAATTGAAAATAAAGAGAGTAATGTTTATAAGACTGTTGCTGAAAAATTGCAATAAAGAGAAAACCATGTGAATGGTTTTGTTTTCCCGTTTTTATTACTTAGTTGTTTTTAGGGGTACCTGTGGTACCCCTTTTTTGTTTTCTTGCTGCCAATTTTGATTATTTTGTAATAAATACTACTTTTACAGGTAATATTTCCGGAAAAATGGTAAAGAAATTAGTGATCAGAATATTATTTATAGTCATGTTTGCAGCTTTTACTGCTGTTGTCGTAGTACAATGGCTATGGATAAAATATGCGATCCAGGAGAGAGAAAAGAAATTTTCTTCAACGGTATATGATGCCTTGTATCAGGTGGTAAACCGTATAGATGATATTAATTATGTGAAATATTTGTCGGAAGTGAATAAACAGCTGGGGGAGATCAAGGAGTATAATGATATGCTAGCTGCCAATTCCAGAAATGGTAATATTCCGGAATGGTATCCTGGATATTTGTCTGATTTTTTAAATAACGATATCAATCGTTTGAATGGGAATGAACGTTCTTTTATCTCTTCTCCGGGAATGCTGTATTCCCGTTCGAGAGTGGGGAAAGGTATGAACAGAGAATTTCTGATCCGGACTATCCGGTCGATGGGGGATAATTATTCGGATACAACAGGTATTGCACAAAGATCTCTCCAGATCAGTGATTATTTTAAAGATTTTATCATCCGTTTTGTGAAAGAAAGGGATCCGGAGAATGCTTCCGTTGAGCAGCGTCTGGAAAATGTGGATATGGATTATTTGCTAACCTATTATTTCCGCCTTCACAACATCAATTTACCTTTTACCTATGAGATCATGACACCCAGGGATGTGATCAATATGGTTAATGAGAAGCGTAGTAAAGATTTTTATTACGTAAAATTGTTTCCGCAGGATTTGGTGGAGAAGGGATATCAGCTAGGGGTAACCTTCCGGTCAGTTCAGCCTGTGTTGCTGGAAAACATGGGATGGTTATTTTTAGCTTCTGGTTTTTGTGTGTTTGGTTTGATGTTTGTATTTGTGATAACTATTGTTATTATTATGCGGCAACAAAAATTGTCGGTGATAAAAAATGATTTTATCAACAATATGACTCATGAATTTAAAACTCCCATTGCTACTATTTCCTTGGCAACCTCTGCGATTACCAAAGAAAGGGTATTGGAGGATACAAGCCAGATTCTGAAGTTCAATGCCATGATCAAGAGTGAGAATGACAGGATGAACAAATATGTGGAAAGGATTCTTCAACAGGCTAAATTGGACAGGCGTGAACTACAGATGAATAAGGCCAGTGTGGATATGAATGAGATGGTAAGGGAAGCGGTAGAGCATTTTATGTTGTTGGTTCAGGACTCAGGAGGTGTATTGGAATGCAGGCTGGACGCGAAAGATTTTGTTTGGTATGCCGATGAAGTGCATATGATGAATGCTGTCTGTAATTTGATCGACAATGCAATTAAATATTCCGGGGGAACACCAGATATTCAAGTCTATACGATGGATAAAGCCGGGACTTTTATCATTGGTGTGCAGGATCATGGTATTGGAATATCTAAAGAAGCACAGAAAAAAGTGTTCAAACGCTTTTACCGGGTTCCCAGTGGAAATGTACATAATGTAAAAGGATTTGGTTTGGGATTGAGCTATGTGAAATCAATTGTAGAGTTACATGGAGGAATGGTGAGATTGACCTCCAGGAAAAATAAAGGAACTTTAGTGGAAATTATTTTTAAAAAAGAAAAAATCTGAATTAACAAATAGAAGTATGGCACAGAAAATTTTATTAGTGGAGGATGATCCTTGTTTTGGTTCAGTTCTGAAATCTTATTTGGAATTGTCCGATTATGAAGTAACACTGTGTGTGAATGGAAGTGAGGGCTTGGAAGCTTTTCGGAAAGATAAATTTGATATTTGTCTGTTGGATGTGATGATGCCGGAAATGGATGGTTTTACCTTGGGAAAAAAGATTCGGGAAGTGGATGGAACTGTGCCGTTTGTCTATATTACAGCTAAGAGTATGAAGGAGGATATGAAGCAGGGCTATGAGATTGGCGCGGATGATTATATCGTAAAACCTTTTGATTCTGAGGTGTTGATCTTGAAAATTAAAGCTATTCTTAGCCGTAGTAAACATGAGGAAGTGGAGCCTAAGCCTAAGTTTATTACGATTGGAGAATATGTGTTTAATACCGAATTGAGGACGATTACTAAAAATGAAGAACAGATAAAATTGACTCCTAAAGAAGCGCGCTTACTGGAATTGCTTTATAATCACCGGGATGGATTGTTGCCCCGTGATAAGGCTTTGACAGAGATTTGGGGAACCAATGATTATTTTACTGCCAGAAGTATGGATGTGTATGTCACTAAGTTACGGAAATATTTTAAAGATGATGAAAAAATCAAAATTGAAAATGTGCATGGTTCAGGTTTCCGTCTGGTCATTGAAGAAGATTAAGTAATTCAGGCTGGCTTGATGCCAGCCTGATTTTTTAGTCCTCAATTTTAATCCTCTGTGCCGTACTGTAAGCATTGAATTCCGGGGCATAAATACTTTGGAAAGTAGCTATTCCGTCTTGGTATTCACCTGCCTGGTTGACCCACACCGGATATTCAATGATATAGGTGCCTTTAGCTAGGGCTGTAAAGAAGAAATTGGTAACAGCGTCCTTTATATCTTCATAATAGACAGTACCAAATTTCCAGCGGTTGCCGGATATCTGCTGTACGGGTTCGAAACAGGCAGCCCTCAGGTCTTGCAGGTGCAGGAATTCCATATCCCGGTCAAGGGATAGGATCAGCCGTACAACGATTTTATCACCTGTTTTCAATGTTTGTTGTTGGATGGGGAATAATTCTCCATTTTTTTCCAGGTAAAGCTTTTTGTCCACAGCAATACCTGTTTGTTGTTTGTGTACCTGATCCAGTTTTTCGAAATATTGTAAATATAAACCGCCCCAACTGGGAGTATCTGTTTGTTTGGTGATTTTTACAGTTTTCATGGCAGGTTTTATTTCACCGGCAGAGAAGCTTTCTTTCAGGTATCCCAGCGTATTGTCACCAGGGGTTGAAAATTTGTATTTGCCCATTTGTACATTCAGGATTTCCTGTTGTTTCAACAGTTTATTCCCTGTTGAAACAAGAACGTTGATGGCATCAACAGTGGAAGGTACACTTCCCCAGCTTTGTGTTTGTTTTTGCCGGAGCAACCACTGTTTCATAGAGTCGACTTCCGGACTATTGCCTTTAATTTCATAGAAAGCTTCCATGATGGCGGTTTGAATCAGTACAGCCGAATTCCGGTAGTATCCGTTGTGGTTGTTGGGCCAGTACATTCCCATTTCAGCATGATTTATGGCATATTGCCGGAGAGATTCCAAAACTTCCTGGGCTTCTGCCTGGAATCCATAATTATGCATAGTTATGGCTATCCGGCCTTTTTCATACAAGGAGAAAGCCGACCATTGCTGACGGGCGAGGTTCATGAAATATTTATGTGCATCCAATGCTTTGGCAAGCGGAAAATCCCGGTATAGACTCCGTACATACAAATAGAGGACCTGCTCATTGTTGATTTGTTGTGGTTTACGTTTATAATCCTTGATGATTTCTTCGTCCAGATATTTTAATGCCTGGGCCTGCATCTTTTTTTCAGTTATTCCAAGATCCCTGGTACCGATCAGGTTAGCTTTTGCCAGAATATTCAGGACATTGAGTGTCATAAACCGGCTATTGCCCATTCCTTTGAACCAGCTCCATGCTCCAGTGTAATCTTGCAGTTCACGTAATTTTGCGAGATTTTGGTTTTGCAGGTAAGCCAGGCGGTTTTCATCAAATAGTTGGGCCAGGCTCTGCATCTGTTCCGTTTCTGTCTGTGCCTGTACGGCCCAAGGACTGGCGGATAGTAAAATGGATTTTAGTTCACTGTTTTTTTGCAGTTGCGATTGAAGAAGCGTGGTGCTGGACGGATCTTTTTTCCAGTTACGTATAGCCTCTGCTATTTGTGGGTTGGTGTGTACAATCCGGCTGGCCAGGGCGTTCACATAGTAAGAGGCTGCTACATCAATTGTATTCAGACTAGCCGGTTCAGAAAGCGCGGGCATAGCTAGTACAGCATACCAGATTGGATTGGCAGTTAGTTCCAGAGTTAGCCGGTAATCTTTTTCTGTCTGGTCGGATGGTTTGAGACTGTAAGTATGAGTGCCCGGCTGGCCGGAATAGATCGGAAGAGTGGTTGTCAATAGTACTTCTGCTGGAAGTACGGCTATCAAATGTTGTTCACCATCAGTAAAATTTCCGTTGCCGGCTGAGATTTTGCAGCCTATGGCGTCCATGTATTCCGGTACTTTGAAAGAGAAACTGACACTCTGATTCTGGTGTGAGGCAATAGAGAAATCTATTGTCTGATTGTATAATACTTTATTATTATCCGGATTAAACAGCTCCAGATGTGCCTTGCCGGTTTGCCTGCTGTCAGATATATTGCTGATAATCACTTTCACTTCTGTTTGATCGCCATTTCTAAAAAAACGGGGTAAATTGGGCCGGACCATCAATGGTTTGGAGGTAACTGTTTCCTGTGTAATCATTCCGGTAGCCATTTCCGGTGTTGTTGCTAAAGCTATGAATTTCCAACGTGTCATCGCATCCGGGATGGTGAAGTCGATGTTCACATAACCCAGAGAGTCGGTCAATAACTGAGGATAGAAAAAGGCTGTTTCGGTGAAATTTTGCCGGAAACTAATCCCGGAATAGGCTCCTTCTCCCTGGCCGGCTTCGTCAGTAAGATTTGCGGTGGCATTTTGTTTACGGGCCATTCCAGTCATGCTGGTAGGAGAAGAATGGAATAGAAGAGATTGGGATTCACCTGTATCTTCTGTTGCGTATTCCGCGAAATCATAAAATTCTGTTATCGCTTTGGTATAAGTTTTCTCATAAGTTTGTAACCGGTCAAACAGTAATGGTGGCACAGCATATTTGTTCCGGTTTACAAATGTTGTGCTCCACCAATATTGATTGGTAAATTTATAATTTGTATGCCAGGGGAAGCGGAAATCCCCAGGGAGATAATCAGGTTGGAATCTGAAAACATAGGATTGCAGATTATCCAGCGAAGCATCGTACATCATAGCCAGAACTTCTGCTGTGACTGGTTGACCAGCCTGATTGACTATTCTGAATTTCCACTGTTCTGTTTGTCCTGGAATCATTTTATCCCTGAATACCAGAGTTTCTATTTTGAGATTCCGGTTTTCCCGGAGGCGGGTGATTGGAATGGTTTGGTTGAAATCCTGTTGATCTTTGATATAGTTGATGTTGATCCAGATCTTTTCGCCATATTCTGCTTTGTAAGGGATTTGCAAAGTGCGGATTTCATCAGAAAGTGTAAGGAAATAGCGTGCAATGACTTTATTGAGGCTTGTAATTTCGTAAACAACATAAGCATTTTTTACAGATGTACCGAATTGTATGATGGCTGTATCTCCCGGCAGGCAAGAGGTCTTCTCTTTGACAAGCCATTCGTAGGTTGGAATGGGAGGTCTTTTATCAGCAATTGAATACAGGTAAAAGATTTTATTGGCTTTACAGCCTGATCTGGAAACGGAGAATAGATACGCTCCTGAAGGTAACTGACTTAGGTTAGGTTGTATGGAATCGTGCTGAGTCATCTGAAGCTCGCCCTTCAGTACAGTTTCTTCGGGTATTGTATCGGTAATGATCAGTTCTTTTTGTAATTGCTTTGGAGTAACTAAACGGATAATGCTATAATATACTGTTTCAGGTTTTGAGTCCGGTACGATATCTTCAAATAAAATACTGAAGTTTGTTTTTTTCTCTTTATTTATTTGTAAAGGAAGTTGAAGGGTAGGAACCGCCTGGTGTGGGAATACCGGGATGCTGAGGCTGTTTTCCTGAGTTTCTCCTTTGGGGTCTGTTGCTCTAACTATGATGCGGTAGAAAAAGAATTTTTGCCAGGGATTATATAAATCTTGGATTCCCTGAGCCTTAAATGTTAGTTCAAATTCTCCTTCTGCATTCGTGCTGGAAATTCCTTGCATAAGTTCGTTGCCACCTTGAAACCACCGGGAACTGTATGGAATGATCCGGTATTCAATGGAGTTATTACTGATTGGGATACCAGAAAAGCTGTTGATTTTACCTTTGACGGTAATGGTGTCTCCGGTATGGAAATTTTTTTGAGGTTCGGTAAAAGTAATTTCGAATTCCGGACGTTTGTATTCTGCAATCTGAACAGTTGCAACTCCATTGGAGGTTCTGATGAAATATCTCCCGTTCAGGCATTGGGCAGGAATAACGAATTGTCCTGTAAAAGAGCCGAATCGGTTGGTGGTCACATTTTGGGAAGATAGTTCTTTGTTGGAATTATCATAAAAAGTGACCTTAAAGGATTTTTGGTTGATGGCAAATAAGGTGTCCGGTGTGCTTTGATAAGCAATTCCCTTATAATAAATAATTTGTCCGGGACGATATATTTTCCGGTCTGTAAAAATAGGTGAAAAAGTTTGTTTTTGGGATTGTTCATACCATTGGGCGATCCCTGTCATATTGCCTATGGGATTTTGGACGTTGACGGCTTCAAAAACTGGGTGTTGATTTTTTTTTATTTTTACACTTGCCATTCCGTTAGCATCAGTAAATGTGCTGTCGGTCAGGAAATAATGCGGATATTTCATATCATATACCCGTATTTGGGCTTTCTCTATGGGTTTGCCGCTTTTCCAATCACAGACCCGGAAGGTCTGTCCATTTTTACTCGCTTGTGAATGGACATAGAGACTGCTGCTAATAATCATTTTGGATAAATTCTGCTTGGCGTCAGGAGCTTTTACCATAATTTTAAATAATCCGGAGTGTGGAATCTTTAGTTTTAGGACAGTATCCTGGAATAAGAGTTGGGACTGTAATAAATGTTGTTTTGTTAATATCCGGGTTTCTGGTAGTGTTTTTTTATTTCTGGAATTTAAAAAACTTTGGTATTCCCGGCCATTGGCATGGATCTGATATAATTCTATTGTGAGGCGGTTCAGGTTTTTGGAAGAAATTTTCAGGGACAGTTCTTCTCCCGGATAGATGCTTTCCGGAAATTGTATTTGCAGGCCTGGAGCTTTCAGTTCGCTGGTGATTTGCCGGAGTTGGTTGATTCTGTCGTATTGGGGGAACTGGCGTATTCCTTCCTCACATATTTTTAGCGCTTTTTTCCGCCTTCCTAAATTTTGTTGCCATTCGGATTTCCCCCGGGTATATATGTCCTGCATCAGTTGCCGGGCTTCAGCAGCAATGACTTCAACTACAACAGGATGCTTTATATAACTTTGATACATATTGTGTAATGAATTCATATACAGGGAATCTTTGTTGTTCACAGTACAGGTATTCCTGATATATTCCAGACGTTGCAGATCTAATACCACCAGAGCTTGGGTATTGCCGGCTTCCGACCGGAATGTCAGAAGCTTTTGCAGGATTCTTAATACATTGGACTGTTCGTTATAGGGGAGGACGGGAATAGATACATTCAGAAAGTCGGATAAATCTCCCAGAATTGTTGCCGGAAAATCTAAGTTTTTGTATATATTTAACCCATATGAGTTTGTGATTATGTTGATGGCACGTTGACAGAGAAAATCGTACAGAGTAGGACGTAATGTTTTGGAATCCTTGCCAGGGATTAATATAGCCTGATAAGTGGATACAGGTGTTTTTTGCAGTGCAATGGAGTCGTTAAGGGAAGCTGTTATATGTCCGAAAAATTTTTCCCGGAACATTTGGGTGGTCCATTCTGCAATATCTTCCGGATTTTCAGTTTGTAATTCTTTTCGTTGTGATATTTTGTCACTATTGTTACTAAAATACTGATAGTAAAGTTGGGCTATATAAGAATGCAGAATACTCTTTGCTACAGGATCTTTTTCTTCCTGTATGTATTTTTCCAGTTCCGGAAGAATCTTTGTATAATCGTCGGAATTGATCCGGATGCTAAAGGTACTTTTAAGAATTAAAGCTTTTATCAGTAAGGGATTGTTGTGTTCCTTGACAGCTTTTTGATACATGTTGTCAGCATCTTTGAGGGCTTGTTGCGGATATTTTTGATAATAGTCGGTCAGAGAGTCCTGAACTGTTTGCTGAGCAACTCCGTTTAGAGTCAGTAACAGAAAAATAGCAGTTAAAATTTTATTGATTTTCATCGTCGTATCATTTTTATAGTTTCATACGAAATACTTGTCAATTAGTAGATGCAGGATTTTAAGAAATTCCATAAATTTAAAAAGAAATAATGATTAAAAAGAAAAAGTTTTGAGTTTTGGAAGAGTATTTTTATCTTTATTGGCAATATGGGCAGAGAAACCAATATAAAAAGCAAGAGGTTAAAGCTTATCCGGATATTGATGTATCTGGATGTCCTTCTATTGATCCTCAGTTTATTGATGATCGATATGTGTGATTTTTCGTTTGCACTTTATTCTGGAGTGTGTTTAAGGATCATTGTCCTGATTATTGTTTTCGGAATATTATTTGTTACGGAAAAGAGTCTGAGTCGCTATTTGCGGAAACATAGAGGAGAATAAATAAGGCCGGTATTTAGCCGGCCTTAAATTTTATAAGGATTCAAAATCTCCGAATTTCAGGAAATCAGTTGCTGCATCAATGTCTTTGTACATAACTCTGTCCTGTGCGTTGAAAGGAACAACCGTGCGGAATTCCTTCAGGAAATTTTCCAGGTAAGGAGAGGTCTTGGTTGGACGTTGCAGATCGATAGCCTGAGCTGCATTCATCAATTCGATGGCCAGGATACGTTCAACATTCTCTGCGACCTTAACTGTTTTGGTGGCTGCGTTTCCTCCCATGCTCACATGATCTTCCTGTTCGTTAGAAGAGGGGATGGAATCGATAG
>CAJMQA010000107.1 GCA_905215395.1 uncultured bacterium
TAATGTAATTGCTGCAAATGACATTGAGGAAATCACCGTTTTGAAAGATGCTGCTTCTTCTGCGATTTATGGTTCCCGTGCAGCCATGGGAGTTATTGTGGTTACAACAAAAAAGGGACAAAAAAGTAAGCTGACTACGGCGGTGGATCTGAAATTCGGTTTGAGTGTGCAAAATTTCAGAGGGTTAAGGTATATGACTTCGGAAGAGTTGCTTGATTATGGAAAAATGAGTCTGACCAATTGGTGGAATGGGAATCAGAATTTACAGGCCAAGTATCCTGATAGGGCAGGATTTATACGGGATACACTGCGTTCTTTGTACCAGAATTTCGACCTTTCCCATTCAACAGACTGGAGGGATTTACAATATCAGCATGGGATAACTAAGAGTGTAGGGGTAAATATCTCCGGAGGGAGCGACCGGGCCCGGTATTATTTGTCTTATAACTATTTTAATGAGAAGGGGACTAAAATTGATAATCATCTGACGCGGAATTTTCTCAAGGTACGGATGGATTATGATGTGACTTCTTTTTTAACACTGGGATTAAATTTGAGTGGTACATTCTCTAAATATGTCAGCCCGAACAGTGGTTCCTTTGAAGACTATCATCCCTGGCTTTCCCCTTATGATGAGAAAGGGACTTTGAAGATGAGTATTCCGCAATGGAGACGTTTTGCTATGTATAGATCAGATCTGGTAAATGCCTTGGTGGATAATCAGTATAATAACTCCATTACCCGCAATGATAATCTGATGGGTTCTTTTAGCGGGACTTTACGTCCGTTCAGCTGGATGAGTTTTACTTCTGTGAATACTTATACGCGGATTTATTCGAATACGAATGATTATCAGGATGGGCGTACCTATTCAGGAAACTATAGCAATAATAATTTCAGTAATGGTATCCTGAATATATTTGATACCAGAGATGAAAGTTTTCTGACCTCTAATATACTCCGGATGGAACACCGGTTTAATGACCATAGCATATCCGGGCTTTTAGGACAGGAGTATTATGAACGGCATTCCCGTGGTTCCGACATTTCGATGTACGACCAGAGTGTTGTCGGAGAAAGGAATGTAGGTGGTTTTTCAAAAGTAGGAAAAAAGATGCAGGCCTCTTATGTCCCGGGAGGAAGTGAAAGTGAGTCGGGAAGTTTTTCACTCTTTGCTGAAGCCAATTATAATTACAAAGGGAAATACATGGCTTCGCTATCATTCCGGACAGATGCCTCTACTAATTTTGGAAAAGATAACCGCTACGGTAAATTTTATTCGGTAAGCGGGGCATGGCTGGTTTCTTCAGAAAAATTCATGCAGCAACAAAAAGCCTTGTCTTTCCTCAAATTACGTCTGAGTTACGGAACTTCGGGTAAGGAGGCCGGAATAGATTATCTGAACTATACTTTATATGCAATAGGAAAAGATTATGAAGATTATTACCGGGAACATCCTTTATACCCCTCTTCTTATCCGGCAGTAATCAATCAGTTGGGAAATGATCAGCTCACCTGGGAAACTGCATATACATTTGACCTGGGGTTGGATTTAGGATTTTTGAATGATCGTATCCGGTTGAATGCTGATTATTACAGGCGTCGTAATAGTGACTTGATAATGAGTGTGTCCACTCCTGCTGCGATCGGAGTGGGAACTCAGTACCAGAATGTCGGTGAAATGCTGAATCAGGGAGTAGAACTAACATTGAATACTCATACACTGAAGTCTGCTGATTTTAATTGGTATACGACATTTACCTTTAGCTATAATAAAAATAAACTAACTAAATTATATAACGGATATTTTGTCAATTCAGAAGGCCGTACTTTTTATGAAGGTGATAATATCGATATGCTGAAGAAGGTGAGAGTAGACGGAGTGGATAAGGAGACCGGTAAACCGATTTATGAAAAAGTCAATGAAGATGGCAGTGTTGACTACGTCAATAGCTTGACAGCAGCGACCTCTGGAAACGGAGAATTGAGTTATCAGAATATCGGGTTGAAACGTGCTCCTTATTACGGAGGGTTTACGAATACTTTTCAATATAAAAATTTTGAGCTCTATATGCATATGACTTATAGCTTGGGCTATAAAGCTTATAGTTACCTGAAAACGAGTTATACAGACGGAACAGCCTGGCTTTATAATAATATGTATAAAGTGCCTTCGAAACTGAAAATCTGGAGAGAGCCTGGGGATGAGGCCGATATCCCGATGGTTAATTGCGATCCTGCCTATAACCAGAATCTTTCCGGAAATACTTCATTTGGGTATATGAATGCAGGACATTTGCGGATTTCAAAGATTCGTTTGTCCTATAATTTTCCCGAAAAATGGTTACGTCAAATTTGGGTGCAAAATCTGTCTTTGAGTTTTACTTGTGATAATGTCGGAGTGATCACTTCCCGTCATTTCATTGGTGCTGATCCTGAGAATCTGGGAGACTGGCCAGCTCCGCGCCGCTATGTCTTCGGATTGAATTTTACTTTCTAATAATAAAACGAATGGTTATGAAAAGATATATTTGCTTTATATGGATTCTGATTTTATTGGGATGTGATGCACGCCTGGACGAAATGCGGCCGCACAATATGTCGGATGCCTCTACTTATTTGAAAAAATTTGAAAATGTGGTAAATGCAACTTCCGGTTTGTATGCTTTATTCTACGGAAAAGTGGGAGGTTTTAATTATGATTATATTTATGAAGTTGTTTATCATACCATGGGTGAGTTCAGGGGAAATAATGTTATATTCGAAGAACCTTTTGAAGGAACTTCAGATGTTGCTTTAGGTGCTCCGGATGCCCATTTTTATCTGTATAGTGATCAGAAAGAACAGTCGTTTGCCTGGCCGATGTGGGCAAAAATGAATCAGATGGTTTTAGGAGCTTCTAAAAATATTGAGGCGATAAAGTTACTGGAAGAGGAACCGACGGAACAGGCCCGTTTGTCAGAATTAAGACAGTTGAAAGGGGAAAATTATTTTATCCGGGGATTGGTCCTGTTTCATACTTTGAATGCTTTTGGCCGTCCTTACTGGGATGAACCTGATAAGAATCCGGGAGTTCCGCTGGATACGACTGGTAGTGGTAAATTGTTACCACGGAGTAGTGTAAAAGATTGTTTTGATTGTATTGTCCGGGATTTAAAAGCTGCGGCATATTGTTTACCGGATGAACAAATGGACCGGACATTTGCTAACCGTGCTGCTGCTTATGGTTTACTTTCCCGGGTGTATCTTTATATGGGAGGATTACCGGATGCTCCGAATGTTGCTTTCAACAAACTGGCAGTGAGTTATGCCGATAAAGTTTTTGAAATCCAGAATGATGTTGTGGATATTCTGGAGGGAAGTGAATATAAAGATTTATATATACGGGATCCGAAAAGAAATCCGGAAGTTCTCTTTGCTTTCAATCCGGCTAATTTCCCGTCTGAAAGTCCCAGTTATCTCCATTCTTATTATTCCTGGTCTGGTTTTACCGATTCAAAAGAAGAATTCCCATGTCCGGCGATTATTTCTAAAGATTATGAGAAGATTATCAATAAGGAAAAAGATCTGAGGTGGAAATATTTTGTGACTCCTTCAATACGGCATCAGGGACGGTTTACAACGACGAAGTATGATGGAGGAGAATTTGAACTATTCCCGGGATTTGTAGATTTTGAGTGTCCGACTATTTTTATCCGGGTGGGGGAAGTTATTTTGAACCGTGCTGAAGCTTATGCAAAGTCGGGAGAGGATGGAAAAGCCCTGATTGATTTAAACCGGATCCGTGAACGTTCCGGTCTGAATGCTTTGTCGGGAATTACTGGTCAGCAATTGAAAGATTCTATTTTTATGGAACGTCGCCGGGAACTTGCTTTTGAAGCTCAGGTGTACTATGATTATGTTCGTAACGGAATAAAATTATCCCGGGAAGAGATGACTACTGCATATCCTGATTATATCGGGCAGCAGTACAATGAAATCGATCCGCGTTCTTCGCGGCGCACGGTTTTTCTCATTCCAGCAGAAGAACTGAAGCTGAATCCGGCATTGGTACAAAATACCTATTGATATGCTGAGAGTTTGTATTATTATAATACTGGCATTCACGGTAGCAGCGTTTGATAACACGCTTACTACCGGAATCAGGGTTCATGTTGAAGGATTAATGGCTGAAGATTCAGTCGTTTCGGTGATCACCAAAGACTCGGTTTATAAAGCTCATCTTAATTCTGCATTAATGGCCTGTTTCGGGATAGCAGAAGAACAGGAAGCAGATTACGCCATCTTCCGGTATCATGGTATCAGTATTCCGATATATATTGAACCCGGGAAAAATTTCGGGATTTTTATGAAAATTAAAGATTGGCATGCAGATGTCAGGTTTACAGGTAAAGGTGCCCGGAAAAATGAATATCTGAACCATAAAGTGCTCCGGGATTTTTATCCGGATTATAAAACGGATGAGGAAGGTATTTTTAAAACCTTGGAGGCAGGTGAACAGCAATTATCAGATGTGCTTGACAGTATGCATTTTGAGCCGTCATTTAACTCTCTGGAGAAAAAACGAATTCATTATTTGGTGTATGCATATTTAACTGCTTATCCTTCTTTTCAGATATATCAGCTGAAAAATGAAGAATATAAACCTTCTGAGAAATTCTATGAGCAGTTAAAACTACTTATTCCTGAAGAAGAGCAATTGCTGGAGATGCCTGAATATCAAACAGCAATGATGAATTTGCTCCAGGCTTTCGGTTTGAAAGGCCTTCAGGAAAGAAGCGAGTGGGGATATCTGGAAAATCAATTGAACTATATTGAAAAGAATATAAATAGTCAGTTGATTAAAGATTTTTTGATGGATAAGATTGTGACCCGTTATGTAGAGAAAAACGGAACCGACCATCTGGAGGAAATTGTCCGGTTTTATCACAATAATGTTCAGGATCCTGATAAAAAACTGAAGTTTGATGAGTTGTGTGGGAAATGGCTGAAATTGGTAAAAGGTCAGCCCTCTCCGGTTTTTAAGTGCCGGAACATTGAAGGTAAAGAGGTCAGTCTGACAGATTTGGCCGGGAAATATGTCTATATAGATATCTGGGCAACCTGGTGTCGGCCCTGCCGGAATGAATTCCTATATCTGGAACAACTGGTCCGTAAATATGAGAATAGAAATATTTATTTTGTCAGCTTGTCTTGTGACCAGGATGAGAAGGCCTGGGAGAGAGTGGTGAGAGGTGAGCAATTGGGAGGAATTCAACTCTATGGCGGGAAAAAAAATGATTTTATCAATGCCTGTGTCGTGCGTAATATTCCGCGTTTTATCCTGCTGGATAAACAGGGGTATATCATCGAGGCAGACATGACACGTCCTTCAGATCCGGAAACGACAAAAATATTGGATGGATTGGACGGGATTTAAGCCTGAATGAAGTGCCCCCTAAAAGTTGGACAAAAAACTTTTAGGGGGCACTTTATAATTTCTCGTTCGTGAGTAAAAATTAGGTATATTTGCACGTCATAATGAGGGGAGTCAAACTATGATTGTTTCAGATGCAGAGAGGCTGGAATTATTTCAGACCGATCGGGCCAGGGGGATGAGGCTACTTTTCGATCGGTATTATCGTCCTTTGGTGTTATATGCCGATGAACAATTAGATTCTTTGCCTTTGGCAGAGGACATTGTGCAGGAGTTTTTTGTGCGTTTGTGGGAGGATGATTATCTTTGCCATCTATTGCCCAGGGCTCTTTCTTCTTATCTTTTTACTTCTGTCCGCAATGCTTGTTATACGCAGCGCCGCCGGAAAGAAGAACGCCTGCACAGGGTGGGGCTGACGGGTGCGGATGTTGCTGCTGAGCCGGCGCCCGAAATGAGTCAACAAATTGTCGATCGCGTGAATCAGGCCATTTCCCGTTTGCCCGGGCAAACGGCGGAGGTGGTGAAACGCATTCTGATCCAGGATATGAAATATCAGGAAGCTGCTGAAGATTTGCATATTTCAGTCAATACCGTTAAGACGTTGCAAAAGAATGGATTGAAGATGTTGCGCGAAGAGCTGAAAAATGAACTTTGGCTATTGTTTTATTTTTTTCTGAAAAAAAAGATACATTAATTCACCCATTTTAATTTTTATTTAGTCCTACTGGTGAAAAAGAATTAAAATTGCTGGTATGACATTATCTGAATCGAACCGAGATTTAATATACCGCTCGTGGGTAGAAAGCATCACGGAAGAAGAAGAAGTTTATCTGAAACGCCTGTTGGCTGCAGATACTGAAGCCGCTGCCGAATACCGTAGGTTGGCCCGTTTGTATCGGTATGGGCGTTATGCAGGGAAATGGGAGTTGGTGGATACGGAAAAGGCCTGGAGGAGAATTGCCGGGCGGTCGCGGATAAGGAAACGGACAGTGATGCGCTATTGGACAGTGGCAGCTTCTGTGGTTTTGCTTGCCGGCATTGCTTTTACCCTCTTGCGGCGGCCACAGCCTGGCAGAGAGGCGCCTTTGGCTGTTGCGGTGTGTCCCGGAGGAACAAAAGCACAGTTAATCCTGCCTTCTGGTGAAAGAATACAGTTAGGGGAAGGGAAAACACAGAAGATTGCTGAAAAAGGGGTTGTTATTGCCGGTGATACGGCTGCGTTGAGATATGAGAAAGACCGGGCCGGCCACGCTGTTTCTGCTGTTTATCACGAATTGGTAATTCCCCGGGGTGGGGAATACTGTTTACAATTGGCCGACGGAACGGTGGTTTGGCTCAATTCGGAGTCTCGTTTGAAATTTCCTGTGCTGTTTGAGGGTGGAAAGCGGGAAGTATTTCTGGAAGGAGAGGCTTATTTCGAGGTGGAAGCCTCCCGGCAGTGTCCTTTCATTGTCCGGACACCGGTGGCGGAGGTGAATGTGCTTGGAACCGGTTTTAATGTGATGGCATATGAGAATGATTTATCCGTGCAGGTGACTTTGGTACATGGAGCTGTAGGCATAAGGACCGCTGCAGGACAGAAAACGATTCGTCCGGACGAGCAATTCGTATTCGACAAAACGACGGGAGAACAGACGGTCAGGAGAGTGAAGGTAGGAGATTTTGTGGGTTGGAAGGAGGGGATTCTCAGTTTCGATGGCATGTCTTTGGAGGAGTTGTCGCAGAAATTGAGCCGGTGGTATGATGTGGAGTTTTTCTTTACGGCTGAAAGCCTGAAGCAGTTGAAGTTTTCCGGTGCTTTCAGAAAGTATAATAATATCCGGTATGTGCTCGGTCTTATCGGGGCGACGACCGATGTGGAATTGGTATTGAAAGGGCGGACGGTGACCGTCAGCAGAAAATAAAATGCCGGAACGTGTTGGAAGCGCGCACCGACATTCCTCCCCGAAGGGAGATATTGTTTCATTTTATTAGTTACAAATTTATGAAAAAAAACCGAAACTGGTGGTTTGTTCTGAAAAAAAACAAACCACACCAATTCTTTCGAAGTATGAAATTAACCTTGTTGTTATGCGTGTTTTTGATCCCTTCTTTGCAGGCCACAGTGGTGTCACAGCAACGATTGACGATGCATTTGGGGGAAGCCGGGATCAAAGAAGTGTTTGATGAAATTCACCGGCAGACGAACAGAACGGTGATTTATAATGATGACCGTCTGAAATTGGATCGGAAGATAGAAGCTGATTTTGTGGATATTACGCTGGAGGATTTGCTGGAGCGTCTATTGGCGGGCAGTGGGATGAATTATCAGTTCAGGGATGAATACATCGTGATTGTGCCCGGGCATAAGGCTGTGGGTCCGCAAGCAGTGAAAGGCCGGGCTATCCGCGGAGTGGTGCAGGATAAGGAGGGAAATCCGTTGCCTGGAGTGACAGTGGTAGTGAAAGGAACGAGGTTGGGGACATCTACTGATCATCAGGGAAAATTTTCTTTGGAAATTCCACAAATGGATGATATTGTATTGTTGTTTTCTTTTGTCGGAATGGAAGCTGTTGAGGTAAAAGTTACCGCTCAGAATGAGTATAAGGTTGTGATGCAGGAGAATATCAAAGCGCTGGAAGATGTGGTGGTGACTGGATATTTCAATAAGGCAAAGGAAAGTTTTACGGGAACGGCTACTTCATTTTCGGGAGAGGAATTGAAGACTGTAAATCCGGTGAATGTATTGAGTGCCTTGGCAGTACTGGATCCGTCGTTTAAGATGGTTGAAAATATTGCTGATGGTTCCAATCCGAATGTGGTACCCCAGTTTGAAGTCCGTGGGGGGTCAAGTATGCCGAATGTGAAGAATGAATATGAAGGTAATCCGAATATGCCGACCTTTATCATGGATGGTTTCGAAGTGACAGCAGAGAAAGTGTTTGACCTGGATCCGAACCGGATAGAATCGATGACCTTATTGAAAGATGCGGCAGCTACAGCTATCTATGGTTCAAGAGCTTCTAATGGTGTGGTGGTAATTACAACCAAAATGCCGGAAAAAGGAAGCTTGCGTTTAAGTTATAACCTGGATATGTCGTTTAATATTCCGGATTTACGGGATTACGATTTGCTGAATGCCCGTGAAAAACTGGAATTAGAGAAAGCTGCCGGTTATTATAATTCTATCGTACCTAATCTGATGGAAGAACGGGAAGCTCAGTACAATTACAAGAGAAGATTGATTGAACAGGGATATGATACGTATTGGTTGAATAAGCCTTTACATGTAGCTGTCGGTCATAAGCATTCGTTAAATATTGAAGGTGGGGAGAATTCAATCCGCTATTCTATGGACCTGTCCTATGAGGAAGCTCCGGGAGTAATGAAAGAATCCGGACGTGAAAGGTTGGGAGTAGGAATGATGCTGATGTATACGATGAAAAAAATTGTTTTTAAAAATCACATTACTTATGATGTGGTGAATGCTAATAATTCCCCTTATGGTTCATTTTCGACCTATGCTAAGGCGAATCCTTATTATGCTTATGAAGATGAAAACGGTCACTATCTGTATTTGCTGGAAGATGATAAGAGGGGAGCTTTTGAACATGTGCCTAATCCTTTGTATAATACTCAATTGCACACGATAGATAAAACATCTTACAGTAATCTGACCGATAATTTCAGTATCGACTGGTATATTACGGATGCTTTGCGTTTGAAAGGAAATATTGCTGTTTATCAGAAGAAAGACGAGGGAACGGTTTTTAAACCGGCAAAGCATACTGATTTCAGTAAATATTCTGAACAGGATTACTATAGAAGGGGACTCTATCAGGCTATGGAAGCCAAAGAATTCGGGTATGACGCGAATGTGGTTTTAAGCTATTTTAAGCAGGCTGGTAACCATGTCGTGAATTTAAACGGTGCATTGAATATCCAGGATAAATCCGGAGATAAATATACGGTTTCTGTAGAAGGATTCCCGGATGAAAATCTGGATTACATTACTTTTGGAGCACAGTATCATAAATCCATTAAACCCAGAGGAGAAGACCAGATTACCCGTTTGATCGGTTTTGTTGGCAACCTTAATTATTCTTTTAAAGAACGTTATCTGTTGGATATGTCTGTTCGGGGAGATGCTTCTTCTAAGTTCGGAGCAGATACCCGATGGGCTCCTTTTGGTTCAGTAGGTATTGGCTGGAACCTGCACAACGAGAAATTTGTCAAGGATCATATTGGGTTTATTGACCGTTTCAAAATCAGGGCTTCTTTAGGTTGGGTAGGTTCTCAATCTTTCGATCCTTTCCAGGCCATCCCGAAATATGAATATAATGTTACCGACCGTTACCGCTATGGGATTGGGGCTAACATGAAAGGTATGGCCAACCGGAGCCTGAAATGGCAAAAGACAACCCAACGGAATGTTGGTGTTGATTTTGATCTTTTCAGACGTCGTTTAATGGTTACAGCCAACTATTATAACAATGCCTCCAAGAGTTTGTTGTCGGATATTACTTTACCGCCTTCTTTGGGTTTCTCTACCTACATGGAAAATATTGGAGAGATTCAGAATCAGGGTATGGATATCAAAATCCGGGGAACAGTGTTCCGGAATAAAGATGCTTACCTGAATGTATCCGTGGGAATTGCCCACAATAAAAATAAACTGAAAAAAATTTCCAATAGTCTGAGGGCGTGGAACCAGTCACAGGATGATAGTGTGATGAATGTTCCCCGGGTACGTTTTATTGAGGGCCAGTCGCTGAATACGATTTGGGGAGTACGTTCGGTTGGCATTAACCC
>CAJMQA010000108.1 GCA_905215395.1 uncultured bacterium
TACCCCAGCTTCATAAGCAAAAATAGCTCCGCTGAGTCCGGCCCCTACAATCAGATAGTCGTATTTTTTGTTGTTCATGACAAGACCTTATATAGCACATCCTAAAATCAGGGGATAAAGGTATAAAATATATTTACCCTTGATGTATAGAGTGCAGGAAACTTTCGGCATAAGCCAGATCTTCAGGCCAGGTAATTTTTATATTGGAAATTTCTCCTGCTACGATTTTTATTTTTTCTTCAGGAAGATACTTTTTTACCACACCACAGTCGTCTGTTGTCTGAAAGTCCGGATCCTGTAATGCCAAATTATACGCTTTTTGTAGTACCGGACGGTAGAATCCCTGTGGGGTCTGAACCTGATAAAGATGGGAGCGGTTGGGGATACGTTCTATGAAAGTTTTGGTCTCATCCACTTCGATGATGGTATCGGTTGCCGGAATAGCGACATTGACAACCTGAAAATTTGTCAGATTATCGGTTACTTCCTGTATGATACGTGCAGACACCAGGGGACGTACTGCATCGTGAATCAGGAGATTGCAATCCTCCTGCTGATAGGCTTGCAAGGCTGAGAGCGTAGAATGATAACGTTCGGCTCCGTTTGCCAATAGTTGTCTGACTTTGGTGAAATGGTTGATCCGGATCAAGTCCCGGACTTTGTCCTGATAAGTGGGATTGACTACAATAGCAATTTCATCTATGCAATTATGTTTTTGAAATGTTATCAGTGTATATTCAAGGATAGTCCGGCCAGCAATGGTAAGGAATTGCTTGGGGATATCTCCTCCGATTCTCCGGCCGGATCCTCCTGCTAATATGATTCCGATATTTTTTCTCATGGTTTTGTCGTGAGCACAAATTCTAACGTACCTCCATTCATGATTTCATCGTGAGTGATCCAGGTACGATCCAGTTTTTCACCATTTAAAATGACTTCTTTAACGTATATGTGTTTTACAGATTCTTTGTTGGCTGTGATTACGAATTTTTTTTCCGGTCCTGTGCGGATTGTAATTTTATCGAAGAGGGGGGCTCCCAGTTGATATTTGCCTTCGACAGGATTTACCGGATAAAAGCCCATGGCTGAAAATACATACCAGGCTGACATCTGACCACAGTCTTCATTTCCGCATATTCCTTCAGGTGTATTATTGTAAAGTTCGGTCAGGATGCGGTTGACATAGTATTGGGTTTTGTACGGTTGGCCTGCATAATTATATAGATAGGCAATATGATGGGAAGGTTCGTTGCCTTGAGCATACTGACCGATAAATCCGCTGATATCCGGGGAAACATTGGCTCCTTCAAGTTTTGCATCAAGGGTAAACAGGCTGTCCAGTTTGGTAATGAATGCTTCAGAACCGCCATGTAGTGCAATCAAGCCTTCCACATCATGTTGTACCAGCCAGGAGTATTGCCAGGCATTCCCTTCGGTATATTCATCATCACGGTGATTGGAGTACAGGGGAGAGAATGGGGTTTTCCACTCTCCCCGGGCTGATTTTCCTCGCATAAAACCTGTGGAAGCATCAAATACATTCGCATAATTTTTGGACGAATTCAGGAAAAAGAGATAATCGTCTTCTTTTCCAAGAGCTTTTGCCATTTGAGCGACACACCAGTCGTCGTAAGCATATTCGAGTGTTTTGGAAACGGACTCATTTTCCAGTTCATAGGGGATATAACGGTATTTCCTGTAGTATCCCATTCCGGCACGGTCGGTAAGTACAGATGTTTTCATGGCTTCATAAGCTTTCTCTGCATTGAAATTCCGGATTCCTTTCATGTAGGCTTCCGTAATAACAGGAATGGCATGGTTGCCGATCATACAAAATGTTTCATTTCCTTCGAGTTCCCAAACCGGTAATAGACCGTAGGCGTCATAGTGTTTTAACATGGAGTTGATCATGTCGCCCAGCCGTTTCTTTTGGGTAATAGTGAACAGGGGGTGTGCAGCCCGATAAGTATCCCACAATGAGAAGACTGTGTATTGCGTGTGTTTGTTTACACTATGGATTTCTTTGTCAGGTCCTTTATAATTTCCGTTTACATCGGATAGGATATAAGGGGCTGTATAGGTATGGTATATTGCAGTGTAGAAGGTTTTCAGGTCTTCCTCGTTTTTGCCTTCAACTTTGATTTTCTGTAACTCCTTTTTCCAGGAATATTTGGCATCCCTTTTTACCTTGTCAAAGCTCCAGTGCGATAGTTCCTTTTCTAAATTAGCTGCAGCCCCTTCTGTATTTGCCGAGGAGATACTGATTTTAGCGAGGATTTTGTCTGTACTTTTGCCAAAATCGATCCAGGCGTAACAACCGGTATCTGTAATGGTCTGTCCATTTTCCAGTGGAGCTAGTTGTTGATTTCCTGCGAATACCCGGCAGTCCTGTGAGAATTCTATGATGAAATATACCCTCTGATCGTTTGCCCAGCCCTGTGATTTCCGGTAGCCTTCCAGAGTACGGTTGTTTACCTTGCGAAGACGGGTTTCTATGGTACGGTCCCAATTGTGTGCGGTTGTCAGGTCCAGCGTTAATGCACGGGGTTTATCTGACGGATATTGATAATAGTGAATGCCACACCTGTTGGTTACAGAAAGTTCTGTTTTTATACCATTGTCGAATACAACGCTGTAATAGCCGGGCTCTGCATGCTCGTTGTCATGAGAAAATCGGGCGTAATTGGATTGTATGTATTCGGCAGGGCTTACTCCCGTATCCGGAATTGTGATCACCGGTAAAAAACGTATATCCTGTAAATCCCCGATTCCCGTTCCGCTAAGGTGGGTGTGGGAAAAGGAAGAGATAATGCTGTCGGAATAGTGATAGCCGGAACACCAGTCCCAGCCACTACGGGGATTATCGGGACTCAATTGTATTCCGCCGAAAGGAACGATGGCTCCCGGAAAACAATGTCCGTGACCTGCTGTCCCGACAAAAGGATTGACGTATTCTGTAATTTTCTGTTCTTTTTCGCTGGGCCGGCAATTAGCCAGGCAAAATACCAGAATAATAAATGGGTATATTTTCATGTATAATAACTGATTACTTTTCCAATTCTTTCCAGATTAATGCTGCTGCTCCGTAAATGGCAACATTTTGTGTTAATTGGGAAGGCAAGAGTTTTACTTTGTTGCTGAACATTTTTAATACATTCATTTCCATATGCTCTTTGGTTGGCACAAACAGAAGATCACCGGCTTTTGCCAAGCCTCCCATCAGGAAGATAGCTTCAGGGCTTGTAATCGCTACAATATTGGCTAATGCTTCTCCAAGCATTTTGGCTGTATATTTGAAAGTATTGATAGCTATCATATCTCCTTTCTGGGCTGCTTCATAAATAGTTTTGGATGTCATTTCATTGAAGGGGATAGCCCGTAATTCACTTGGATAATTGTATTTGGCCATCATTTTATAGGCAGTACGTTTCACTCCGGTAGCGGAGACATACGTTTCCAGACAACCATTCCGGCCACAACCGCATTGACGGCCGTTCGGTGATACAATGATGTGGCCGAATTCTCCGGCAAATCCGTCGTGTCCGTATATCAGCTGTCCATTTGATACGAAGCCGCTGCCTACACCGGTACCAAGTGTTATCATCACAAAATCCTTCATTCCTTTGGCACCTCCATAAATCATTTCTCCGATTGTGGCTGCATTAGCGTCATTGGTCAGGCAAACGGGCAGGTTCGGATAGTATTCTTTCAGCATATCGCAGAAAGGGATGACCCCTGTCCATCTCAGATTGGAAGCATGTTCTATGGTTCCTTGCAGATAATTTCCGCAGGGTGCGCCTATTCCAATTCCAACCATTTCTGCTTCGTCGCGGATAACATCGAGTACTTTCTCGATTTCCATATGTAACTCTTTCAGGTAGTCGTTGATATCTTCGTGACTATTGGTCGGAATATTCCCTTCTGCCAGAAAATTGCCTTCTTTGTCAATGAAGCCAAAAGCTGTATTTGTACCGCCAATATCAATTCCTAAAGCAACTTGTTTTTTCATTTTCAAATGCATTTATGTTTGTGACTTACTTTATGCTCTGAGGGATAAAGATAATAAAAAAATAAGAGATCGGTTACCCGACCTCTTATTAATTACTAACTACTAACCTAAACATACAAACTTATGAAAAAAAACGTGTCTTTTACTCTTCGTTTTGATATTACAAATATACGGCAGTTCCGGGAATTGCTCAGTTAAGAGAGCGTTAAATAATGGACTTTATTACTGTGGAAACAACCCTTTTTTCTTAATTAATATTACCAATGTTAATAAGTGCTTAGAAAATTGTAAAAATGAACAGAAAACTTAAAATTTCAAATAAAAATCCCGGGTAAGTTGTATGTATTTTTCACTATACTGATGCCGGGAAAGTTCAACAATGAGGTTATCTGTATCGGGTGAAATCGGTTGTTGTACAAATTTGATCAGGAGACGTTTGGCCGGTTTGCCGGGATTGGGATGTACAGAAGTGATTTTCTGTGGATACAGATGATATTTTTCTGCAAAGGTAATGGCCTGCCGGGCTTCTTCGGTAGGTAGTATGACACAGAAATGTCCGTTGGGTTTCAGTAAACGTTTTACATGGAGGATGAGTTCCGTATGGGGGAGTGAGGTACAGTGACGCGCTAGGGTACGTCCGTTATCCGGTGTCAGGGTTGAATTGACGAAAAACGGAGGATTGCAGATGATACAATCGTATGGGTGTTGGGGTACATATGTCTGTAAAGCAACTGTATATACTTTTATCCGGTCTGCCCAGAGACTGGCAGATATATTCTCTTCGGCCTGTTTGCCTGCTTCTGTTTCAATTTCAATAGCATCAATTTTTGCTGTGGCGTTTCTTTGGGCTGCCATTAAAGCAATCAAGCCGGTTCCGGTACCGATGTCCAGAATAGTACAGGCATTTTCCAGGTCTGCCCACGCACCCAATAGTACTCCGTCTGTTCCTACTTTCATGGCAGTGCGGTCCTGGCATATAGTGAATTGCTTAAATTGGAACATATTTATAAAAAAAGCCAATATCCTTTATTTTTCAGGCATATCGGCTTTTGAATGGTATGGATGTCTTATTTTTCTTCTTTCTGTTCCTTTTCTTCTTCAAAAGATAATATTCCTTTGTCAATTAACAGATTATACCACTGAATGATTTTTTTCATATCAGACGTATATACACGGTCTTTGTCGTATTCCGGAACAATTTCTTCAAAGTAAGAAATTATTTTTTCTGTCGCTTCTTTATGGCTCAATGCTTTTTTGCCCTCTTCTTTGAGATAGATGCGTTTGAAGATGTCTTTTAGTGGCAGGTCATCATTTTCTGTATAGATAGAAATATCTTCCAGGGCAATGATCTTGGAATTTGAATATGCCGGGAAACGCTTTCCATCAATAAGTGATTCAACAATGATCGCATTAGAAGAATTACTGATCAGTTTTTGTAAACCGGGTTTTCCTGATATAGATAAAATTTCTTTTAACATAGTACTTATTTGAAGTTTCACAAAAATGAAGGGCAAAACTACTGTAATTAATTTAAAATTGAAATAAAGGGTTGAAAAATTATTTACTTCCTTTTAAATTCAATTAATGCCTCTCTGTTTTTTAATTTTTTCGTAAGCAATATTGATTTGTGTGAATTTTTCTTCAGCAGCCTTCCGGATATCCTCACCCAGATGTCCGACTTTGTCGGGATGGTTTTCCATGGCCATTTTCCGGTATGCTTTCTTGATTTCATCTTCAGTGGCAGAACCGGTGATCCCCAAAACCTGGTATGCTGATTCAATGTCATCGTAATACATGGATTTTACGGATAGAAAGGTGGAATGGTCGATACCTAACTGGGTAGCTATATTTTCGAGCAGATGAAGTTCCGTTTCGCTGACAGTACCATCTGCTTTGGCTATTCCAAATAGAAAGTAGAGGAGTTGTACTTTGGAAGCCTGATCGATATTAAAGCGGATCTGATTACATACTTGTGCCAGCGGGATTTCTTCATTATAGAGTTTCCGGATCATGGACATCGCTTCTTGAGTGGCCTCCAGACCGAAATTCCGTTTCAGGAATTCTTTGACATAATTCAGCTCTGAGCGCATGATGCGCCCATCGGCTTTCATGACAGCTGTAGCAAGTACAGTCAGAATGAACATAAAATCTCCGCGGCCGCTTTGTCCCGGTACCGGGTTATTTCCGGGTCCTACCTTAATGGTTTCTACATTGTCAAACATAGAACCGATGAATAATCCTAACAGTGCCCCCAATGGGCCGCCTCCCAACACAAATCCTAAACCCGCACCGATCCATTTTCCGTATTTTGCCATAGTTCTTTATTTTTGTAATTTATTCAGGATTGAAAGTATTTGTCCGATGACCATGTGGTCATCATCGTTGTATATGATAAAATCCGATCGTTTGCATTTTTCAGTCTCATCGAGTTGATTTTGTATTCTTTTCTGTATGGCCTCCGGTGAGGATTTATCGCGTCTGGCCACCCTCCGGATTCGTTCCTCCCGGGAAGCTGTGACACATATGATTTGGTCAAAGAAAGTGTCCAGATGAGCTTCGAACAGGATGGCTGATTCGAAAAATAACAGTTGGCTGCTTTGATTGTGTGTCCATTGCCGGAAGTTTGCCATGACTCTGGGATGCACAATACTATTGACCCGGGCTAATGCTTCAGGATTTTCGAAAATGATCCCGGCTAAAAGTGTTTTATTGAGTATGCCGTCACCGGTGTAAATTTCATCCCCGAAGTATTGCTGCATTTCCTTGCGGATTTCCGGATGAGTGTTCATCAGATAGGAAGCTTGGGTGTCTGCAATGTATACCGGAAAGTCCATTGCTTTTAAAATCCGGGCAATGGTACTTTTACCGGAACCTATTCCTCCTGTAATACCAATTGATAGCATCTTATTTCCTTTCTATGATGTATTCCACTTTTTGTGGTGAAAAAGACAGGTTCTTAATAAAAGCGGGAACTTTTTCCATTTTAATTTCCAGATAAGGACTGTCATTTGTTTTCGGATAATCTACAGCAAAGACAAAATCACTATTGGAAACTTTATCGTACTTGCTCAAACCGATTTCATAACTGATGGCAACATTGGTAGGAAAAAGTCGGATGATCAAGGAATCGGGTACATGAAGCGGGACGATAGGCAAGGTACGTTTGGCTTCTGTAAATTGTTCCACCTGAAGATATACTTCGATTTTGGTATCCTGAAAATGACAATCCGGCATTTCGGATAATCCGGTTGTTTCTTTCGTATCTTTGCTGAGGTTTTTCAGAACGATAGCTTGGGTCGGTATTCCCTGGAGAGTATCGATGAAGGGAGCTGGTCCGCTGATCCGGATGCTGTCCGGGGCAACGGTAATTTTGTTCAGTATATATTGTCTTTTCAGGGTATAGTTTACGACCGGAATAACGGGAACCATTTTACTGACCGAATTGGCTAGTTTGAATACTATTTCTTCCGGGGTAATATTGTTTAATTTTATATCTGTACTCAATTGATTGCTGATTTTGTCCTTGATGTCGTTGGTATTCAGAGTGAATTCCAGCATACCATTCTTTTCCTTGGCATGTCCACGGTAGGAACTGACATTTAAAGTAATGGGCAGAAAAGAAGTACGGATACGGTGTCCCAGAAGGGCGAATCCTTTGGCTTTTACTTCAAGCTGAATCTTACTGGGTAATTGAATGACCGGATATTTATCCTCCGGAAAATTGGTATATTTTACCGGATAGGAAATATCTGAGGTATAGTCTTTGTTCAGGGCATTCAGAAACCAGAGAATAGAAGCAATCACGACGCAGATGAGATAGGTAATGATATTTCTATTCAAACGGACTTCTTTCAGTTTTTTTAATCTTTGAAGTGTAGCTTTCAGTTCAGACATATAGAGAGGATATTGCACAGTAAACAGGAGCTGAAAATGCAAAGTAATAAAGCTGCAGCTTTATACTTTGCATTTAGGTTTTTCAGCATTTATTTCGCCGGAGCAGCATCTGTCATATCTTTGATCACTGCTGATTTGTCAATTTTCAGACGTACTTGTCCTTCCACTTCCATGATGATATAGTAATCCTGGATCTCCATAACTTTTCCGTAGATGCCGCCGGTAGTTACAACCTTATCGCCTTTTTTCAGAGAGTCACGGAAATTTTTCAGTTCTTTCTGTCTTTTCATTTGTGGCCGGATCATAAAGAACCAGAAAACGACAATGATCAGGATTAAAGGTAAAAAGCTCATCAGCCCGTTACCGGCTTGTTGTTGCAATACAATAAATAATGCGTTCATAATTTTACGAGTTAATTTGATTTAGTATTAAATTGTTTTATTCTTTTACATTGGCAGTGAAACTCAGTGTTACCTGTTTTTCCGGAATGTTTGCAAATATACTGATTTCTTTGTATTGTTTACCGTATCTGCCGGCAGAGTTAAAGGCTATTTCTATTTTTCCTTCTTCACCGGGACGCAAAGGTTCTTTATCATAACTGACAGTCGTACATCCGCATCCGCTATCGATATTTTTAATGATCAGATTTTGGTTACCACTGTTCTTGAAGTAATAAGTGTGTGTAACAATTTCTCCTTCAGTGATATTTCCGAAATTCCAGTTCTTTTTTGTCCACTCGATTTGAGTATCGGCAACCTGGGAATTTTGTGTATTTTGACTTTTCCCACGGCAGGATATTGCTATAAAGCTCAGGAATATGAAATATAAAATGATATTTTTCATTTTAAAAAATCAGATGTTTGACAGAATAATTTTTATCCCGGATATTCGCCAGTACTTCAATGCCGATTTCCAAATGTTCTCTAACGAAATTCTGAGTAACTTGTTTGTCTGATTCCGCTGTTTTTATACCTTCGGAAATCATCGGGCGGTCAGAAACCAGTAATAAAGCCCCTGTGGGGATCCGATTCGCGAAACCAACAGTGAAAATGGTGGCTGTTTCCATATCAACAGCCATAGCCCGGGTTGTTCTGAGGTATTCTTTGAATCGGTCATCATATTCCCAGACACGGCGGTTGGTGGTATAAATCACTCCGGTGTAGTACTGACGTCCATGATTAGTGATTGCCTTGGAACAGGCTTTCTGAATACTGAATGCCGGTAATGCCGGTACTTCGTGAGGCAAATAATCGTCGGAAGTTCCTTCTCCTTTGATGGCTGCGATGGGAAGGATATAATCGCCTACAGAGTTTTTGTCTTTAATGCCTCCGCATTTTCCGATAAAAAGGACGGCTTCGGGCTCAATGGCAGACAGGAGATCTAATACGGTCGCAGCATTCGGACTCCCCATTCCGAAGTTGATAAGGGTGATGCCATTATAGGATACACTGGGCATGGTTTTGTCTTCTCCGATGATCGGTACCTGATAGGTTTCCGAAAATAATTCCAGGTAATATTCAAAGTTGGTTAATAAGATATATTTCGAAAAATCTTTCAGTTCCCGGCCTGTATATCTGGGTAACCAATTGTCGACAATTTCTTTTTTAGTTTTCATCAATTCTGTAGCTTTCGTTTTAGTCTTTAGCTTTTACTTCCTATCTTTGTCCGTTTTTAATGATGATATAAAAGTAGGACATTCCTGCCAAATGACAAAATGAAAATGGAAATAGCATTGGACGAAATCAAAAATATACGGATCGAAGATTTTACCTATGAATTACCGGACGGACGAATTGCTAAATTTCCCCTGGCGGAACGTGAAGCCTCTAAATTATTGTTCTATCAGGATGGTGAAATTCAGGAAAAGCGTTTTTCTGATGTCCGGGAGATCCTCCGGAAAGGACAAACTCTGATATTCAATAATACCAAGGTGATACATGCCCGGATTTTATTTCGGAAATCGACAGGAGCTATGATTGAGGTGTTTTGTCTGGAACCCTTTCAACCGGTAGACTATGCTCAGAACTTTGCAGCCCGGGAGGAGTGTGACTGGAGTTGTATGGTCGGTAACCTGAAGAAATGGAAAGAGGGGGTCATTGAATGCCGTTTTAGTTGGGACGGACAGGAGGGGGCGTTGAAAGCTGAAAAACGGGAACAGCAGAACGGAGAGGTGATTGTACATTTCAGTTGGGATCAGGATCTTTCGTTTAGCGAAGTTCTGGAGGCCTGTGGACGTATTCCTATTCCTCCTTATCTGAACCGGGAGGCGGAAGAATC
>CAJMQA010000109.1 GCA_905215395.1 uncultured bacterium
CATTACTCCGCTTCGGGTATTTGTCACCTCCCCAACAACCTGTTTCAAAAAATCCGGATCGCGGTTTTCATAGCGGAGAGCCATCTTGATCCGAAGACTATTTCCGAATTTAGCCCATCTGTTTAAATCGCCTTTGTAGAAATAATCATATTTTGCGATATCTGCCTGTTTAGACTCTTCTGTCAATCCTTCCAGGATTTCCACCTGTTTTTTGACAGTCTCATCAAAATATTTATACAGATCCCAGATAAAGTCATACTTCGGTTTCTGAGTTCCACCCTCAGTAATGGCCTTTAAAGCTTCGTGATAAGGCATAGCCCCATAAAGATCCAGACAAATCCAGGCCTGCTGAATTTCCAGCATCTGAGTAATTGCCCGCAATCCCTGATATTCATTTTTACGGTCACTCTGATCAATCAACCGCATCAGAATCCGGAAATTATTTCCGGTTGATTTATAATAATCATCCCAGAAAAATGAAAGTCTGGGACTTGCCCCATCTTTCTTGTCCTGCGGGATATAAGCACCTCCGCCAGAACCTCCGGTAGACACCAAATATTGCATAAAAGTCATAACACCGGCAAACCGTTCGGTGAGATGATGCCGGTTGGGACTCATAAAGTTATTTGTCGCCCCGGCAAACAAATATTCAGGCTGGGTATTTTCCAGAATCTCAGGATCGGTATTCAGATTCCGGAGAGTATCATCACAGCTAAACAGAAAGATAGCTGAAAAAGTCAATAAAATATATTTAAAACGTATCATAGCTTTCAGTATTAGCAATTATTAAAATTTCACTTTTACTCCGAATGAGAAAGAACGGCTATAAGGAACCCCACCGTACTCTACCGGATTGAAAGGATTATTACTCTGAATCGATTCGGGATTCAGTTTTCCTTTCAGGTTATTGTATAAATAACCGATATTATGAGCAGCAAAAGTCAATTGTAATCCTTGTAAACGAATCTTTTGCAATAATTTCTTATTGAAATTGTAAGATAAAGATACCTCCCGCAATTTTATCCATGTGTTATCAAAAACAGCCTGATCCAGATTCGTTTGCCAACCGTAATTCCACATATAATTCGCTCCGCTCGCCACCGGTTCCAGAATTTGTTTGTCCACAGCTTCCTGGTAAGTCATTCCGCTAAGATCAATATCCTTATATTTTTCTCCCTTTGCAAAAACTGCATCCGGAATAAAACCGTCATATACGGTTTCGCCCTTATAATTTGTCCGTGCAACCCCATCCCCCATTCGGCCGGTCAGACTTTCTTGCAGTACTCCATTCCCCATACCCAAGGTATAGGAATTAGAATAAATTACTCCTCCGAAACGGGCATTTAAGCCTGCATAAAACTGAAATCCTTTATAAGTCAGGGTAGTGGATAATCCTGCCAACCAATCGGGCTGTACATTTCCCAAAGGAGTACGTTTATACTCTTCATTATATAAGCCCATATCCTTTTCTGATTTATAGTCAAAAACCAAAACACCTTGATATTCATAAGGTGCAGAGACAATGTATTTTCCCGTAGCCGGATCTTTGGCCCTGGCAACGGTGCTGGTCATCACTCCGAAATCTCCCCCCTCATAAGCATAAACTGAAACACCTTCATAATCCGGCATCATTTCAAACTCTTTTACCTGAGGATGCAATTTTTTCACTTTTCCCCGGTTCCGGGTAAAATTCATACCAATATCCCAACGCCAATCCTTCATAAAGACAGGTGTAAAATCCAATTGTAATTCTATACCGGTATTTTGAATATTTCCGGCATTAATAGCCCGTTGGGTAAAACCCGCCTCCGGCACGCCGCTCAAATTCAAAATCTGATTTTTGGTATTTTGTTTATACCAGACAAAATCAATTCCTACACGGTCTTGCAGGAATCTCAGATCCAAACCAAACTCTAGTGTCCGTTGTTTCTCAGGTTTCAGATCATAATTCGGAAGAATACCAGCCTTATTCACATTAGCAATCACAACACTATTCCCCTCTGAATCGTAGATAGTTGAGTGATTATACCCTCCCAAACTGGTAGCATAGGGCACTGTTCCCATACCGACATAAGCCAAAGAAGCCCGCAATTTTCCGAACGTCAGAATATGTTCCGGAATATATTCCCTGAAGCTATCCGTAAATATCCACGAAAGATTCACAGAAGGATAAAATACGGCATTGTTATTTTTCCCCGGAACACCCTCAGGATACATTAATGTCGACATCCAGTCATTACGCCCCGTAATCTCCAAATTCACCTGTTCTTTCCAGCTCAGGTTGATGATTCCGGCAAGGCCGACTGTCCGTTGATTCGCCTGAGTACGCCAATATGTAGGTTCGACTTTTCCTACAGAATTACTAATAGCATAAATTTGCGGCACAATCAATCCTCCCGCAGTACTTTTATCCCATCCCTGCGAACGATTCTTCCCGTAGATCTCACTCATTATACGGACATCCACACCCAAATCACCTTCCAGAAATTTTTTCCCGGCATGTAACATTGCCAATCCGTTATACGAACCATTTTCTTCCCCGCCTATACCATAATATCCCCCGGCATAATTAACCCCCGAACCTCTCTCTTTGGTCTCCTTATATATCTTATAAAGATTATAATTGAGTTTAACACTAGCATCCAACCAAGAAGTAAATTGCATATCCAATTGAATATTAGCAAGGAAAGACTCCTCACGACGGACCTCATTCCGACTATCCCTACGATCCAGGAGATTAGTAATCGGAGCCAGCGATCCCCAGGTTATAATTGCCCCATCTTCCTTGCGGTAATGATCACTGAAATAGGCCAGGTCAAAATCGCGCGGCATCAGATAGGTTAAGGTACGCCCATAGTTAGAAGCATCATTCCAACGTCCCTGCGCCGCTGCATTGCGAACCTTGGTGCGAGTATAGGAAATACCAAAATCTATCGAAAAAATACGGTTCAATTTGGAATTTCCTCTCAGACTAAGAGCATGACGATCCAACTCGTTATTGGGCAAAACACCTGCATTATTGGTATTTGAATAAGACAAACGGTAATTCCCCATTTCCCCACCGCCGGATACTGCTACATTCATATTCTGGTAAACCCCATCCTGATAAAAAGTTCTCCAATTGTCTTTCATTGGTGAATACGGAACCTTCTTATCTTTCGGATTATACAAAGTGGTTACCATCTGGCCTTCCATTGCCGGTCCGAAACTGGCAGCAGAAGCATACCTTATCGGATTACCATCATCTCCGAAATTCCCTTCCCGGCCGTTGAAAAAGTAACCGGCGCCATAAACATTCTGTAATTCAATATGATTGGCATATACATTTTCCCATTGATAGGTATAGCTTAATTCTACTCCTATTCCCTGAGCTCCCTTACCACTTTTACTGGTTATCACTACAGCTCCGTTTGCTCCACGCGAACCATAAAGGGCTGTGGCGGCGGCACCCTTCAATACGGTAATCTCTGCATAATCATCCGGATTCAGGTTTTTTAATTGTGATCCCCAATCTGCTCCCTGTACCGGAGATTCGTTATTTTCCATCACAATTCCATCAATCACAAATATAGGTTGTGCCGATTTAGACAAAGACTTGGCTCCCCGGATAACGATACCAGGCGAACTCTGTATACCCGAAGCTCCGATAATATTGATATCCAGCCCAGCCACTTTTCCCTGTAAGGCCGAAATCGGGTTAATGGTATTTGTACTCACAATTTCATCCCCTTTGACTGTTGATATGGCATATCCGATATTCCGGTTCGTTTTCCGGATCCCCATAGCCGTAACAACTGCTTCACTCAACTGTGTAATTTCTTCTTCCAGTACAACCTCATATTCGTTCTTCTCATCAACCATTAAATTTGCAGTTTTATAGCCGACAAAAGAAATTTCCAACATATCTCCCACTTTTACCATTAATTTAAAATTTCCCAAAGCATCTGTAGCTGTGCCTACCGTTGTTCCTTTGATCCGCACAGCTGCACCTACTACGGTTTCACCTTTCACATCTCTGACAAGTCCTGTAATTTGTTTCTCCTGTTGGCCGGATTCTTTGCGAAAATCCTCTCCCCATGCAGGTAAAGCGATTGTCATCAGTAAAACGACAACACCTCCGATCAGATTTTTTACTTCCTTTTTCATAACTTCAGTTTTTTTCTGTCAATTCACCCGATCGCCTACAACATAATAATAAACAAACAACTTAAATCAAGCGATAACAACAGAATTGGATTAGTAATTAAAATTTAAATCTTCATACAAACAATAAATCACAACATTAAACGGACATTTATTTTGGTTATAAAATTAATAAAAATTTTTAAAATATAATACATGTAATTGAGATTTGCAAATAATTAATTTTAAATTCTTTATCGCAATATTATCCCTTTTCCTTTTTAGAATTTCTTCTTTTTTTCTTTAACCAAAACAAATGTCCGTTTATTACCAGATACATACCTAAATATCAACATATTACACATATGTTAATTTTATAACATTCTCTAATAATATAAATTAACAGTGTTATTTAAACTTTTCTATTTTTTTACCGTAAATTTGTACACTTTTATCAATAGAGATGAAAATATTATTTTTAGCTTTAATTCTCATAGCCATTTTACCTGCCTATTCGCAGCAGGATACGGTCCGCATCACAACACCCGGGGACACTTTAACAGTAACATCCCCTCTGACAGAACGTCAGCAGAAGCAATATTACCGGCAGATGCGCCGTGATTCCATCCGGGCAAAGAAAAAAATCTGGATTTCTATTCTGGGAGGTCCCTCTTATACTCCGGAAGCTTCTTTCGGAATAGGAGGTGCTACTTTGATGACCTTCCGGATGAATAAATATGACACTATCAGTCAACGTTCTTTTATCCCTGTCGGGTTCAATATCTCTCTGAACGGCACTTTTGTCGCTGCAGGCGCCGGTACATTATTTTTTAATGAAAACCGGTTTCGCATTTACGTCAAATACGGTTACCGGACAGAACCGGCCAATTTCTACGGAGTTGGCTTCGACGAAATCAAGAAAAGTGAAGATTTAAGAGATGAATTTGGGAAAAAAGAAGTTACAGAATATCATCGTAGCAGTGTACAATTTTTTCCCCGTTTTGTATGGGAAATCCGTCCGCACCTTTATGCAGGATCTTTATTGGACTTCAATTACAATAAGGCGACCAAGGTACCGGATTACATGGCAAAGAATTCCGACTTTCTCAAATATGGTTCCAAATATCACAATATCGGTATAGGAGCCTTATTCCAGTACGATACCCGGGATGATGTAGCTACTCCTTTTCATGGATTATTTGCCAGTGCCACCGGAATCTTATACGGGAAATACCTGGGTGGCGACTATAACTATGAAATGATCGAACTGGAATACCGCCAGTTCCAGCAAATGTTCAAACGGCGTAGTACGCTGGCATGGATCGTAAAAAGCCAGATCGGTATTGATAATGTTCCCTACTCTGAACTCCCAAACTTCGGTTCTCCTTTTGATCTCAGAGGATACTTATGGGGTAAATACCGTGACAAATCCATGGCTTACGGTATCGTTGAATACCGTCATATGTTCCTTTCACAGGAAGCGTATGAAAGAGGGGCATTCTGGTCTAAATTCGGCGCCGTGGCCTGGGTAGGAACCGGAACACTCGGGCAAACCCCTGTTGACTGGAAGCAATGGAAAATCAACTATGGCATTGGTTTAAGAGTTCAAATACAACCCCGGAAAAATTTCCGTCTGGATATTGGAAAAGAACCCGGACAGAAATGGGCTTTTTACATGAATATGACAGAAGCCTTCTAAATTAAATTTATATTTTATCTTTGTACATTGAAACTAAAAAGTTTCACTGTAGAATGTACAAATTGAATAAAATGAGGAGTTCTGTAAGTCGTAAAACCATCTGGGCTATCGCCTTTCCTATTATTTTCGGAAATCTGGCACAAACTTTAATAGCTCTCACTGATACAGCTTTTTTAGGCCGGGTAAGTTCCATTGCATTGGGAGCATCCATGATGGCCGGAATTTATTATTATGTCTATTCCACTTTAGCCTGGGGATTTTCTATCGGTATCCAGATCATTGTAGCCCGACGGCTGGGAGAAGGCCGGCTGGAACGAATCGGAGTGATTTTTGAACACGGTTTGTTCTTTGTATTATTTTTATCAACCGGACTTTTTCTCTTACAGCACTTTTTTACCAGGGAAATATTGGATCACATTATACAATCCCCTAATATTTATGCTGCAGCGATAGAATACATGAGCTACCGGCATTATGGCATTATATTCGTGTGTTTCAACTTTCTGTTCAGGGCTCTCTATATCGGTTTATCCAATACCAAGGTCATCAGCTTTTCTACCGCCTTAATGGCCTTTGTCAATATTTTTCTGGATTACGTATTGGTGTTCGGAAAAATGGGCTTCCCTGAAATGGGAGTCGGCGGGGCAGCTCTGGCATCTGTATGCGCAGAAATATCAGCGTTCCTGTTTTTCATCATTTACACCATTCTCAAACTTCCTTTGAAAACTTATATGTTATTCTATTTCCACAAGCTCGAAGGATGGTTGATGAAATCCATATTAAAACTGGCTTTCCCAACCATGATACAGAAGTTATTATCTTTCGGTACCTGGTTCATTTTCTTTGCACTGGTAGAACATATGGGAGAAGAACCTATTGCAGTTTCCGGAATCGTCAGAAGTGTTTATATGTTAATTATGATACCCGTTTTTGCTTTCGGAGCAACCGCTAATACTCTGACCAGCCGTCTAATCGGCGAAGGCAAACAAAATGAGGTCATGTCAACTGTATTCAAAACCATAGGCCAGGGTCTGATTGCCATCTTACCTGTCCTATTATGCTGCTTATTCATTCCTCATCTGGTATTATCTATCTACACCAACGATATTGCCCTGAGTACAGCTTCTATACCCTCTTTGTTTGTGATCAGTATGGCTGCAATCGCCATGAGTCTGGGCATTCCGCTTTTTGAAGCAGTTTCCGGAACAGGAAATACCACCAACGCCCTGATTCTGGAAACCCTGGTATTGGTGGCTTATACATTCTCAGTATGGTTTTTCGCTTCCTATATTTCTACCCGCGTAGAATGGGTATGGACCAGCGAATTTACCTACGGCGCTTTAATCGGCCTGGCTTCTTTTCTCTATCTGAAGCTGTCCGTCTGGCAAAAGAAGAGGATTTAAAACGCTTTTTTTATCCGTTTTAACCCTTCTTCCAGAATACTCCTGGGACATCCGATATTCATACGGCGGAATCCTTCGCCTTCCCGGCCGAACTCTTTACCGTCGTTCAATCCGATTTTACCTTTTTCCAGAAGCCGCTTACCGCACTCTTCATGAGAGAAGCCGGTATTCCTGAAATCCAGCCATAACAAGAAAGAACCTTCCGGTTTGGCCACCCGGATATCCGGTAATTCCTGCCGAAAATACTCCAGAGCGAACTCTACATTTCCCTCCAAGTAGTGAACCATCTCTCCCAACCATTCTTCGCCATGCTGATAAGCAGCTTTCAAGGTGACATGTCCGAAAATATTTCCCAGATCCAGATGCAAAGCCAGTAATTCCCGGTTATATGCTGCCAGAATCTCCGGATTAGAAGCAATCACCACAGAGTTCATCATTCCGGCAATATTGAATGTCTTACTCGGAGCCATAGCCGTCAAAGTACGGTCGGCAATGTCTTTGGAAACAGAGGCCATCATTGTATGCGGATTTCCGAATAAAGCTAAATCTGCATGGATCTCATCAGACACAATCATCACATCATACCGGCAACATAACTCTCCTATCCTCTGTAACTCCTGTCTCGTCCAGACTCTTCCCACCGGATTGTGAGAATTACACAAAATCAGCATGCGGACTCCTGTTTTTAGTTTTTCCTCAAAATCTTCCCAGTCAATCTGATATTTACCGGTTTCATCCTGCTTTAAAGAACTACATACCAATTCCCGTTGATTATCCTTTACCACAGAATGAAAAGGAGGATAAACAGGCGTCATGATCAATATCTTATCTCCTGCTTCAGTGAAAGCCCGGACAGAAATTGCCAAAGCCGTTACAATCCCGGGACTAGTAGACAGCCAGGCCAAATCAGGCTCCCAATGATAACGTCTGCTCACCCAGTCTTTAAAAGCCAACTTCCCCTCCTCAGACCTGAAAGTATACCCAAAAATTCCCTGTTCACAGCATTTACGGGCAGCTTCTACCACTACCGGAGGAGATTGAAAATCCATATCTGCCACCCACATCGGCAAGATATCAGTACACCCGAAAACATCTGACAAACCATCATATTTTACACAATCAGTATTCCGGCGGTCAAGTATTTTATCAAAATCAAACATAGTAATATTTTTTTATTCTCAAATTGAAAATTGTAAGGAAACCCCTACCTTTGTAACACACAAATATAAATTTATAAATCGAAGATGAAAAGCATAAAATTACTTATCTATATCTGTATTACCATTTCCCTGGCTAATATTTTTCTGATTTTTTGCTCTGCAAAGAAAATAGCCTCCCCGAAAGAGAACTTTCCTATTCAGGAAACTGCTTCATTCACCTCCGCTTTTTCAGATGTCAGGATTCCGGAAACATTCTCTTTTGCCGGAGAAGAAGTACCTTTGAAGCGATGGGATATTCAGGAAGCATTGAGAAAAGAACTCATAGTAAATACCTATCTACATTCACATACGATACAAATATTGAAAACTGCTCCCCGGACATTCAGCATTATTGAACCGATCCTGAAAAAAAACGGCATTCCGGATGACTTTAAATATCTGGCTGTCATAGAAAGCCGTCTGGATCCTCAGGTCGTCTCCCCGGCCGGGGCAACAGGCGTCTGGCAAATCATGAAAAAGACAGCCCAGGAACTAGGCCTGGAAGTCAATGAAGAAGTCGACGAACGTTACCACCTGGAAAAATCTACAGAAGCAGCCTGTGCTTATCTGAAAAAAGCATATAACAAATTCGGTTCCTGGACCCTGGCAGCAGCTTCCTACAACGCTGGTTCCGCCATGCTATCCAAACAAATGGACATACAAAAGCAAAATGATTACTACAATTTATTATTGGGAGAAGAAACCGAACGTTACGTATTCCGCATACTGGCTCTGAAGCAAATCATGAATCTTCCCCAACAATATAATTTCAATGTCAGCCAATTGTATCCTCTTGAAAAAACAGAGAAGATCGTTATTAATGGCCCGGTCAAAGATTGGGCTGATTTTGCCAAAGCTCATGGAATAACTTATAAAACACTGAAACGTTTTAATCCCTGGCTCAGAAAAAGTAGTCTCCGGAATCCCCGGCATAAAACTTACGAAATCAGCATTCCTGTCAATAAAGACTTATACCAATAAATTCCAATACAACGTTCGTCAAGCTGTCCCCCCAAAAACTCCAGCCTGACCAACGTTTTTTCAAGACTTTCTGCTTTCCTTCCCATTTTCTGCAAACAAGGCACACTATTTGTTTATCGATTATTTGTTAGTACCTTCGCTAACATATATAAAAGATTTAAATTTATGAGTACAATCAATATTACCTGTGAGAATACACAAAAAGAATATGAAATTCAGTTGGGGACAACGCTAAGAGACGCTAAAAAAATCATATTTCCCCGAAACCACCACAATATATTAGGAGCCCTGGTCAACAACCAGTTACAAGATTTACAATATGTCATTATGAATCCGCTCCGGATAAATTTTATAGACATAACCACTTTAGATGGCTACAGTATTTATTCCCGTTCTTTGATTTTTGTACTTTTTCAAGCCGTATCACAACTGTGTCCTAAGAAAACCCTCAGGGCAGAGCACTTTATTTCCAATGGGATCTTTTGCCGTATCGCTAATAAAGATGTCATACTGACCCCGGAGCTAATCGGTCAGTTTAAGACTAAAATGCAAGAGATCATACAAGCAGATTATCCCATTGTCCGGGAAGAAATCCCCACGGAAGAAGCCATAAGAATTTTCAAAAAAAGAGGTCTGAAAGACAAAGCCGATCTAATGACAACCAGAGGGAAATTATATACTTCTCTCTACTACCTGAGAGATCTTCCGGATTATTTTTATGGGACTTTAGCCCC
>CAJMQA010000110.1 GCA_905215395.1 uncultured bacterium
GGCATTAAGGTATGGATTTGTAAGGGAGAAGTTTACGGTAAACGTGAACTGGTTCCGAACTCTTTGATCCAGACCAGAGACAATGGTGGCCGTCCGAATACAGCTAATGCTGGCGGTAAAAAAGGCGGTTTTAAAAAGAAAAAGAAGTAAATAGTCTTTTAATCAATTAAACAAAGAGCTATGTTACAGCCGAAGAGGACTAAATTTAGAAGAAGTCAGAAGGGAAGAATGAAGGGAAATGCCCAGAGAGGCAACCAGCTTGCATTCGGATCTTTTGGAATTAAGGCGTTGGAAGAGAAATGGATCGAAGGACGCCAGATTGAAGCTGCCCGTGTTGCAGTAACCCGTTACATGCAACGTCAGGGACAGATTTGGATTCGTATATTCCCCGATAAACCGATTACCAAGAAACCTGCTGAAGTACGTATGGGTAAAGGTAAAGGTAACCCAGAGGGATTCGTAGCACCTGTAACTCCGGGAAGAATTCTTTTCGAAGCAGATGGTGTGCCGTACGCAATAGCAAAAGAGGCTTTACGTCTTGCAGCACAGAAATTACCTATTACGACGAAGTTTGTGGTTAGACGTGATTACACAGAAGAATAGTCTTCCGGCTATTAAAATTAAAATTAATTTGTCAGAGAGATGAAAAATTCAGAAATTATAGAAATGACCACAGCGGAGCTTAAAGAAAGAGTAGAGACTGAAAAGGCTGCTCTGAATAAGCTAACCATGAATCATACGATTACTCCGATGGAAAATCCGATGCAGATTCGTGCTGCACGCAGAACCATCGCCCGTATGATGACAGAAATACGTAAGAGAGAATTAACTGAAAAGAAGTAAAGCAATGGAAGCAAGAAATCTTAGAAAAGAGCGTATCGGTCTTGTACTGAGCAATAAGATGGACAAAACTATCACCGTTGCTGTACACTTTAAGGAGAAACACCCGATTTACGGTAAATTCGTAAAGAAGACCAAAAAGTTCACCGCTCATGATGAAAAAAATGAGTGTAATATCGGTGATACCGTGAGAATTATGGAAACCCGTCCTTTGAGTAAAATGAAGAGATGGAGATTAGTTGAAATCATTGAAAGAGCGAAGTAATCATGATACAACAGGAAAGCAGATTAACAGTAGCAGACAACAGTGGTGCCAAAGAAGTGCTTTGTATCCGCGTTCTTGGAGGTTCCAAGAAAAGATATGCACGCGTAGGCGATAAAATCGTTGTTGCTGTAAAGAGTGCCCTGCCCAGCGGTGAAATTAAAAAAGGCGCTGTCAGCAAGGCTGTGGTTGTACGCGTAACGAAAGAGTACAGACGTCCCGATGGTTCTTATATCCGTTTTGACGACAATGCCTGTGTATTGTTGAACAATGCCGGGGAAATGAGAGGAACCCGTATTTTCGGACCTGTAGCCCGTGAAGTTCGTGAAGGTTATACGAAAATCGTTTCGTTAGCACCTGAGGTTCTTTAATGTCGAATGTCGGTTGTCTGAAAGACAATTAAAAAGTAAAGTGATGAATAGAAAATTTCATATTAAAAAAGGCGACTTAGTACAGGTGAATGCCGGAGAGGACAAAGGCAAACAGGGTAAGGTGCTGGAAGTTTTCCCTGAAAAGGAAAGAGCGATCGTTGAGGGAATCAACATGATCAGCAAGCATACCAAACCGAATGCCAAACATCCGCAGGGGGGAATTATCAAGCAGGAAGCTCCGATTCATATCTCCAACCTGAATGTTGTGGATCCGTCTACCGGAAAAGCTACCCGCATCGGCCGTAAAGCTGATGACAAAGGCAATCTGGTTAGATACGCTAAAAGATCAGGAGAAATCCTGAAATAAGATAGTTCGGAAGAAACTATAAATACTGCAACTCCAAGGCTAAGTATCAATACTTTGCCTTGGTGCTTGCATATTCAGAATTAAATTTGTAGCTTTGCCGCCGCAAAATGCAGAGTGCTGTGCGGTTACAGCAAAACAATAATTGAATAAATGAAATACGTACCAAATCTTAAAACAAAGTATAACGAAGAAATTGTACCGACTCTGATGAAAGAATTCGGATACAAGTCAGTTATGCAGGCTCCCAGACTGGAGAAGATAGTAATCAATCAGGGAGTGGGTTCAGCAATTCAGGACAAGAAGATCCTGGAGTTTTCAATCAATGAGATTACCGCGATAACAGGTCAGAAAGCTGTTGTAGGTAAATCAACAAAAGACGTGTCTAACTTTAAACTGCGTAAAGGCATGCCGATCGGCGTGAAAGTAACTTTGCGTAAAGAAAAAATGTACGAATTCCTGGAAAGATTGATTGGCAGTGCCCTGCCGCGTATCCGCGACTTTAAGGGTATTAACAGCAAACTGGACGGAAGGGGCAACTATACATTAGGTCTTGAAGAGCAGATCATATTCCCTGAAATTGTGATGGATTCAGTTCACAAAATCATGGGTATGAATATTACATTTGTGACTTCGGCTAATACCGACGAAGAAGGTTTTGCTCTGCTCAGAGAGTTTGGATTACCATTTAAAAAGAACTAAAACAAAAGCAAAATGGCAAAAGAATCAATGAAAGCCCGTGAGGTGAAGCGTGCAAAATTGGTAGAAAAGTACGCTGCGAAACGAGCAAAATTAAAAGAGGAAGGTGACTATGCTGGATTGAGCCTCCTGCCTAAAAACTCTAACCCGATTCGTCTGCACAACCGTTGCAAACTGACGGGACGGCCCAGAGGTTACATGAGACAATTTGGTATCAGCCGTATCCAGTTCCGTGAAATGGCTTCTGCAGGATTGATACCGGGAGTTAAAAAGGCTAGTTGGTAATTATTAAAAACGAAAAGAGATGACAGATCCAATAGCAGATTTCCTTACCCGCATTAGAAATGCAGTAAGTGTTGGTCATAAAGTGGTTGAAATCCCGGGTTCTAAAATGAAACTCGAAATGACCAAAATCCTGAAAGAAAAAGGATATATCCTGAACTACAAATTCGAACAGGAAGGTGCCAGAAGCAATATTAAGATTGCATTAAAATATCATCCCGAGACAAAATTGCCGGCAATCAAATCGCTGGTACGTGTATCAAAACCGGGTTTACGTCGCTATACCAATGTGGAGGAAATGCCGCGTGTATTGAACGGACTTGGAATTGCCATTTTGTCTACCTCTATGGGATTGATGACAGACAAAGAAGCTCGCCAGCGGAATGTAGGCGGTGAAGTATTGTGTTATGTGTATTAATTTTAAAGTGAAGAAGAGATGTCACGTATAGGGAAATTACCGATTCATATACCACAAGGAGTTACAGTAGCTGTAAGTCCTGATAACACCGTCAAAGTAAAAGGTCCGAAAGGAGAACTTACTCAGAAAGTAAGCCCGGATCTGACCATTACCGTTGAAGAAAATACGTTGCACGTACAACGTCACACTGAAGATAAAGAACATAAAGCACAGCATGGTCTGTACCGTGCACTGCTTCACAATATGGTTGTAGGTGTTTCCGAAGGCTATACCATCAAACAAGAATTGGTGGGTGTTGGCTTCCGTGCGAACGCTGAAGGCCAGGTGCTCGAACTGGGATTGGGATATTCTCACTCTATTTTCCTGCAATTGCCTGCAGAGGTAAAAGTTTCAGCTGTAACTGAAAAACGTGCGAATCCGATCATTACCCTGGAAAGCTGTGACAAACAGCTGATCGGTCAGGTAGCTGCAAAAATCCGTTCTTTCCGTAAGCCGGAGCCTTACAAGGGTAAAGGTATCCGCTTTGTAGGTGAAGTTGTTCGCCGGAAAGCAGGTAAATCAGCTAAAGTTTAATCACTAAAAGGTTGTAAAAGTTATGGCTTTAACTAAGGAAGAAAGAAGATTAAGAATAAAAAGGAGAATCCGTAAGATTGTCTCCGGAACAGCTGAACGTCCCCGTATGAGCGTATATCGTTCAAATTCACAGATTTCTGTACAGCTGATCGATGATAAGGCGGGTAAGACTTTAGTGGCAGTTTCATCTTTGTGTAAAGAGATTGCAGAGAAGAAAGGGAATAAGACCGAACAGGCTACTTTCGTCGGAGCTGCAATTGCTGAAAAAGCAAAGGCTGCAGGTATCGAAGTAGTAACCTTTGACAGAAACGGTTATTTGTATCACGGAAGAGTAAAAGCTTTGGCTGATGCTGCCCGTAACGGAGGTCTTAAATTTTAAAAGTTAGCAGAATGGAACAGAAAGTAAATAATACTGACTTAGAACTGAAAGACAGATTGGTGGCAATCAATCGTGTGACCAAAGTTACAAAGGGAGGCCGTACCTTCAGCTTTGCAGCCATCGTGGTTGTCGGAGATGAGAATGGAATTGTTGGCTGGGGATTGGGTAAAGCAAATGAGGTGACCACTGCCATTTCCAAAGGTATTGAGGCTGCCAAGAAAAACCTGATCAAAGTGCCCATTTTGAAAGGTACTATTCCTCACGAACAGATAGCCCGTTTCAGCGGTGCTCAGGTTTATATGCAACCGGCTTCTTCCGGTACCGGTCTGGTGGCCGGAGGTGCTATGCGTGCAGTACTGGAAAGTGCCGGTATCCGCGATGTATTGGCTAAGAGTAAAGGTTCATCCAACCCTCACAACCTGGTAAAAGCGACCATTGCAGCATTGAAAGAAATGCGGGATGCTCGTACGGTTGCCAGTCAGAGAGGAATTGGTCTGGATAAAGTGTTTAACGGATAATATTGAGGACTATGGCAAAGATTAAAATTACATTGGTAAGAAGTAAAATCGGTAGCTCTAAAACTCAGGTTGGCACTATTCAGGCTTTAGGATTGAAGAAAACCAACAGTAGTGTTGAAAAAGAAGCTACTCCGCAGATCCTGGGTATGGTGGCCAAAGTGAAACACCTGGTTCGCGTGGAAGAAGTAAAGTAATTGTCAAACATTTTAAGGACTAGATAAAATGGATTTAAGTAGCTTAAAACCGGCCTGCGGATCAACTCATCACGAAAAGAGAATTGGTCGCGGACAGGGTTCGGGAAAAGGAGGTACTTCTACAAGAGGACATAAAGGAGCAAAATCAAGATCAGGTTATCATACGAAAATCGGTTTTGAAGGTGGTCAGATGCCTCTGCAGAGAAGAGTACCGAAATTCGGCTTTAAAAATATCAACCGTGTTGCTTTTAAAGCAATCAATGTTAGTATGCTGCAGGCTTTAGCAGAAAGAGATAATCTGGAAATGATCGATCGGGATATCCTGATTGCAGCAGGATTACTCTCTAAGAACGACTTGTTAAAGATTTTGGGCGATGGTGCTTTGAGTGTGAAACTCGAAGTAAAGGCAAATGCTTTCTCAAAATCGGCTGTAGCTGCAATTGAAGCTGCCGGTGGTTCTGTAGTCGTTTTATAAAACCAATATATTTTAAAGATGCCCTTTATGTGGCATCTTTAAAATAAAAAGAAAGAACTTATGAAGTTATTTGATACATTAAAGAACATTTGGAAAATTGAGGAATTGAAAACCCGGATTCTGACGACTCTGGGATTGATTCTCGTTTACAGACTCGGTACAGAGGTGGTACTGCCGGGTATCGACCCTGCTGGATTAGCAGCATTGAAAGAACAGACTTCAAGCGGAGTGCTTGGTTTGTTGGATATGTTTTCGGGGGGTGCATTCTCAAATGCGTCGATATTTGCATTGGGTATTATGCCCTATATCTCTGCTTCTATCGTAGTTCAGTTACTTGGAATTGCGGTTCCTTATTTTCAGCGTATGCAGCGTGAAGGTGAAAGCGGACGGCGGAAAATTAACCAGATTACCCGTTATCTGACCATCATCATTCTGATTTTACAAGGTTCTGCGTATCTTACCAACTTGCATGCACAGATTCAACCTGAATTCTTTCTCATTAAAGGAGCTTTCTTTACTATTTATTCTGTGATTATTCTGGCTGCCGGTTCGATGTTTGTGCTGTGGCTGGGAGAAAAAATTACAGATAAAGGTATAGGAAATGGTGTTTCCATCATCATTATGATTGGTATCATTGCCCGTCTGCCTTTCTCCTTCTTTGCAGAGTTATCTGCACGAGTAAGCCAGCAAGGCGGTGGGTTGGTTGCGTTCCTGATCGAAATTATCCTGTTGTTTTTTGTTTTCTGCGGAACTATCTTATTGGTACAAGGTACCCGTAAGGTACCTGTACAGTATGCGAAACGTATTGTTGGTAACAAACAATACGGAGGTGTACGTCAGTATATTCCGTTGAAGATCAATGCTGCAGGTGTTATGCCGATCATTTTCGCACAGGCGATCATGTTATTACCGATCTCATTTGTGAACTATGCTGCTTCTGACTCACTGTCGGGATTTGCTGCAGCATTCTCAAATTTCACCGGTTTTTGGTATAACTTTACTTTCTTTATATTGATCGTAGCCTTTACATATTTTTATACGGCGATTACGGTTAATCCGATGCAAATGGCTGAGGATATGAAGAAGAACGGAGGATTTATTCCGGGAGTAAAACCGGGCCGTAAGACCATGGAATTTCTGGATACCATTATGTCGCGTATTACCTTACCGGGTTCTATATTCCTGGGTATTGTAGCTATATTACCGGCATTTGCAACGATTGCCGGAGTGAACCATCAGTTCTCGCAGTTCTATGGGGGTACTTCTCTGTTGATCCTGGTTGGAGTTGTATTGGATACTTTGCAGCAAATCGAGTCGCATTTATTAATGCGTCATTATGACGGATTGATGAAGACCGGGCGTATCAAAGGAAAGACACCTGGCGGGCCAGCTGCTTACTAAAGTTACAGATTGACTGAGTTACCGGATTCTGAGTGACTCAGTTCATTTTTGACTTTGTAACTTCAAAAAAATATTGTAATTTTGCGGCATGATTTTTGTAAAGACCGGAGAAGAGATTGAATTATTAAGGGAAAGTAATCTCCTTGTGGGAATGACTCTGGGCGAGATGGCAAAGCACATTCGTCCGGGGATTTCTACGTTAGAGCTTGACCGTATTGCAGAGGAGTTTATCCGGTCGCACGGAGCAGAGCCCGGATTTCTGGGATATGAAGGTTTTCCGAATACGCTTTGTGTTTCTGTAAACGATGCAGTGGTACACGGCATTCCCTCTGCTGACTGTATTTTGAAAGAGGGAGATGTGGTATCAATAGATTGCGGAACATTCAAAAATGGCTTTTACGGGGACAGCGCCTATACATTTGAAGTCGGTGAGGTGGATGAAGAGGTCCGCCGTTTGTTGAGAACAACAAAAGAGAGTCTCTATAAAGGAATTGAGAAAGCTGTTGCGGGATTGAGGATCGGAGATATCAGTTATGCCGTGCAGTCGCATTGTGAAGCTGCCGGTTACTCAGTTGTACGGGAACTGGTCGGGCATGGAGTGGGGCGGGATATGCATGAGGAACCGCAGGTACCGAATTTCGGCCGCCGGGGTCAGGGAGTGAAATTGCAGGAAGGGATGGTCATAGCTATAGAGCCGATGATAAATTTGGGAAAACGTCACATTTTTCAGGAATCTGATGGTTGGACGATCCGGACAAGAGATAGAAAACCGTCAGCTCATTTTGAGCATACGGTAGCAATTGGTAAGCATGGGGCAGATATTCTGTCTTCATTTAAGTACATTGAAGAAGTATTAGGGTAAATCTAAAATCTGATTATGGCAAAGCAGCCGTCAATAGAGCAAGATGGAGTAATAACAGAAGCATTATCGAATGCGATGTTTCGGGTGGAATTGGAAAATGGGCATGTAATTACCGCTCATATTTCCGGAAAAATGCGTATGCATTATATTAAGATACTTCCCGGTGACAGAGTGCGTGTGGACATGTCTCCGTACGATCTGACCAAAGGGAGGATTACATTCAGATATAAAAATTAAATAGAGAAACCATGAAGGTAAGAGCGTCAATTAAGAAACGTAATGACGATTGCAAGATTGTAAGAAGAAAAGGCGTTTTGTACGTCATTAACAAAAAGAACCCGAAGTTTAAAATGCGTCAGGGTTAATCATTAATCTAAAATTTTAAAAGATTTATGGCAAGAATCGTAGGTGTAGATTTACCCTCAAACAAAAGAGGTGAAATAGCCTTGACCTATATCTATGGTATAGGTAGAAGTAGTGCACGTGCTATCTTAAGTGAAGCCGGCATCGATTATGACCTTAAGGTACAGGAATGGAACGACGATCAACTCGCGGCTGTACGTAAAATCATTGGAGCAGAGTACAAAGTCGAAGGAGAGTTAAGATCAAGTGTCCAGATGAACATCAAACGACTGATGGATATCGGTTGTTACCGTGGAATCCGTCATCGTATCGGACTGCCCGTAAGAGGACAGAGTACTAAGAACAATGCCCGCACGAGAAAGGGTAAGAAGAAAACTGTTGCTAACAAGAAAAAAGCAACTAAATAATTGAGTTGAATTATGGCAAAGAAGTCTACATCAAACAAGAAGCGGCTGGTTAAAGTAGAAGCCGTGGGACAAGCACACGTTCATTCCTCTTTTAATAACATCATTATTTCTCTGACGAATAATACTGGTCAGGTGATTTCCTGGTCTTCAGCCGGAAAAATGGGTTTCAGAGGATCTAAAAAGAATACTCCTTATGCTGCACAGATGGCAGCTGCCGATTGCTCAAAAGTAGCATTCGACCTGGGAATGAGAAAGGCAAAAGTATATGTTTCAGGTCCGGGTAACGGTCGTGAATCTGCAATTCGGGCTATCCATGCCAGTGGGATTGAAGTAGCTGAAATCGTAGATGTTACTCCGCTGCCGCACAATGGTTGCCGGCCTCCGAAACGTAGAAGAGTGTAATTCGAATGTTGTGTAAATAAATAAGAAAAGAAAATGGCTAGATATACAGGACCTAAGTCTAAAATAGCAAGAAAGTTCGGTGAGCCCATTTACGGACCGGATAAAGCACTGGAACGGAGAAACTATCCGTCAGGACAGCACGGTTTAGCTCGTCGCAGAAGAAAAATTTCTGAATATGGTGTTCAGTTGAAAGAAAAACAAAAAGCAAAATATACCTACGGTTTGCTGGAAAGACAATTCCGGATTCTGTTTGAGAAAGCGGAACGTTCAGGTGGAATCACCGGTGAAGTTCTGTTACAGATGCTGGAATGCCGTCTGGACAATGTAGTTTATCGTCTGGGAATTGCTCCGACCCGTGCCGCTGCACGTCAGTTGGTATCTCACCGTCACATTACTGTGAACGGAGGCGTTTGCAATATTCCGTCAGCTGCTGTTAAAGCTGGGGACATCGTTGCAGTACGTGAAAAATCAAAAGCTCTTGAAGTAATCAGTGAAAGCCTGCGCAGCAACCGTGTAAGCAAATATTCCTGGTTGGAATGGGATGGTGCTTCCATGAGCGGAAAGCTGTTGAACGTGCCGGAAAGAACAGATATTCCGGAGAACATCAAAGAGCAGTTAATCGTAGAATTATATTCTAAGTAATAAATTAAAGATATTTATGGCAATATTAGCTTTCCAGAAACCGGACAAAGTAATCATGCTCGAATCAACAGACAAATTCGGAAAGTTCGAATTTCGTCCGTTAGAGCCAGGTTACGGAATCACAATTGGTAATCCGTTACGCAGAATTTTGTTGTCTTCTTTGGAAGGCTTCGCGATTACCGGCATCAAAATACATGGTGTAGAACATGAGTTTGCCACCATCCCGGGTGTAATCGAGGATGTTACTGAGATTATCCTGAATCTGAAGCAAGTTCGGTTTAAGAGAAAAGTGGAAGATGTGGAGGATGAGAAGCTGACGGTTCTGATTTCCGGACAGGAAGCTTTTAAGGCAGGGGATATCAACAAATTCCTCACCGGTTTTGAAGTACTGAATACAGATCTTGTAATCTGCCATATGGATACGGCTGTGAATTTCCAGATGGAAATCACTATCCAGAAAGGCCGTGGTTATGTGCCCAGTACTGAAAATATGCCGGCTGATGCCGAAGCGGGATTTATCCCTATTGATGCCATTTATACTCCGATCCGGAATGTAAAATATGAAATCGAGAACTA
>CAJMQA010000111.1 GCA_905215395.1 uncultured bacterium
GCTCATAAACCGGAAGAGGTGGACAAAATGACTACACAGCTTTTGCAGAATTTTTATGAAAGCCCGACCGGCCTTGTTACAGCTCTTGATTTAGAACCGCATTATGCCTCTGAATTACAGGCAGACCCCTGCAAAATGAATATCATGAAGGCTGTCAGTCAATTGCGGCGGATGGAATTTTTGCAGGAAGGCATGCGGTGGTTCGATATTAAACGTTTCCATTTGCCGGTAACCCACCGGATTAATTCGGAAAAGAGAAACATGGTCCTGGAGCGCTACGACAAACGGCGTGCATTACAGATTCCGCAAGAGGCACAGAAAAGGGGTGTAGTACCCAATGAACGATAAAATTAGTACACAAAATTGACAAGATATGAAAAAATGGTTCATTATATGGAGTTTGGCAACCTTGTTCGCTGCTTGCTCGGAAGAAAAATTTCATCCCTCTATTCTGGATACGAAGGAGGAAAGCATGAGTGAATTAGACCGTTGGGTGACCGACAGTTTCAGAATACCACATAATATAGAGGTCATTTATCATTGGGACGATTTCGAATCCGATCCCGCTTATGTGTTAGTGCCGCCGACCGAAGAAAAAGTGGAACCTTTCCTGCGGGTGATCCGGAAAATGTGGATTAATCCTTATACGGAGTTGGCTGGACTGGATTTCTTTAATAAGTACTGTCCCAAACAAATCATGTTGGTTGGCAGTGCGGGATACAATGCGGACGGAACATATACCATGGGACAAACCGAGAATGGAAGCAAAATCACGATCTATAACCTGAATATGGATAATCCGGCGGATGAGAATGCCATGTGGTCGTACACACATACGTTTCACCATGAGTTCGCTCACGTATTCCACCAGACGGAGGAACTTCCGGAAGCATTCGAGCTGGTAACGGCAGATGCTTACACTTCCAGTTGGGCTAACATATCGAGAAACGATGCCGTCAATAAATATGGGTGCATTACTTCATATGCCATGTGTGATGCCGACGAGGATTTTGCAGAGATGGTTGCATACTTCCTGATAACCTCTGAAAAGGATTGGGCGGATCTGGTTAATGGTCGATTGGGTACCGGAAGAAGCAAAATCAAACAAAAGGAGACGATTATGCTGAATTACATGAAAAGTGTATGGGGGATCGACATGTATCGGTTACGCGAAAAAGTACAGCGGGGTATGAATGATATTTTATTAGGTAACTACTAAAAGAAGACCTGTATGAAAAAGATAGTAATATATATGATGGGCTTGTGGTTGGCGATGAGTGCCTGCTCCGTGGAAAACGATTATATTTTCGACGATATTTCCACCGCCCGTTTGAATCAGTATATCGACGAATGCGACCAGGTGCTGCTCAGTTCCGAGCATGGTTGGAAAATGGTGTATTATCCGGATACGGTTTTTTATGGCGGATACACCTTCTTGATGAAGTTTTCCGATGAAAAAGGCAAACGGGTAGAAATGACAAGTGACCTGCTGGATTCTGTCACCGTAAGTTCTTATAGCTACAATGCTTCCTTAGGTCCGGTTCTCAATTTCGACACCTACAGTTTGTTGCATTTACTGGCAGACCCTAATCCGAGGGCTTTCGGAGGAAATGTCGGTTTGGGGTACAATGCTGAATTCGAGTTCTTGATTTCAAAAGTGGAACAGGATAAAATCCTGTTGTTGGGAAAGAAAGATAAAAGAGCCACTCAACTGGTACGTGCCACGGCGCAGGATTGGGAAGACATCGAAGCGCAACGAAAAGTGATTGCGGATTTCAATACCTTTCTTCCGGTGGAAAAAACACAACCTTTCTATCATTACCTGCGCGTGGGAAACGATACGGCATTCTGTTTCTACAGCCCGAAATTAAGAATGGCCTACCTGACCTATGTCGAGGGAGGTAAAACGGTAGCATTAAACATGCCTACTTCTTCCACCACGCGGGGTATCCGTTTCGATAGGCCGGTAATCTTTGCAGGAAAAAGTATCTCAGAGTTGGCATTCGATGCAGCAACCCGTAAAATGTCGGTGTTAGACGAAGGGATAAATGCCGAATGTTTTTGGGCTGCTAACGTCAAGGACTCTTGTTTGCTGGATTTCCCCGATGCCGTGAAAATGGTACAGGAATACAGCGAGGCTTTTAGCTTGATAGAAAGAGGTTATAATCTCATGAACGGAACGATGGACCTGGATTACAGAACGGATGTTCAGGATTACCGTTGGCATTGGAATTTGGCAGGTTGTCCCTCTTTAGAAGTATATGTAAAAAACGATGAACAAGGAATTAATTGCACCATGGGACGTTTGTATGACCGGGATTCCATTGCCCAGGATCATGTCGGAGACAGAATCTTTTTTAAACAAATTCATCCCAATTCCAAACACTCCGGAAATGTCAATAATATGTTGCTTATCAATTTTAGTGGTTATGGTAGTCGGGTATTAGACCGTTGGCTTGCTCAGGAAAAAGGTGTTATGATGATACCGGTTGGAGGACAGTTCTATATGATTAAAAATGATGACAATCTGGCATGGGCATTATTCTCGCCCTTGCAATTGAACCAGTAAACACGTAAATATATGCTTTTATGAAACGATTGATTTATATACTCTTTGCATGGCTTCTGGCAGCTGCATGCGAAGACAAGGAAACGGACCTTGTTGTCAAAACTTCGTATGATGTATCGGAAGCGGAAGTAGTGATTCCTGCTTCCGGTAATCTGAACGACTACATTTTGGTTACGGCAACTACGGAATGGAATATTTCCGGTGGTAGCGAATGGTGCCGGGTTTCGCCGACCAGTGGTGAAGCGGGAACCACCCGGGTTTATTTTGAATTGAACGAGAACGTCGATTACTCCGGCCGTAATGTACAGTTTACATTGAACGTGGCAGGCGAAAAGACCATCATCACCGTTTATCAGAAACAGAAAGATGCCCTGACGATTTCCAAAGATAAATTCGACTTTGGGCAGAAGGGGGGAAATGTAGAATTAAAATTGAATACCAACATCGTCAGCCAGGTGCAATATAAAATCATGACACCCGGTTATGCAGAACCCTGGATTACAAAATCCCAGATACCTGCCAGTAAAGCCACGAAGGATTACGACCTGGTGTTTGCTGTGTCAGAGAATCCGGACGGGGCAAAGCGCGAAGGTATAATCATCGTCGAGGATGAATTGCGTCGTTTTTCCGATACCATCCGGGTATATCAGGTACAGAAGGATATGATCGTCCTCTCTGCCAACGAATATAAAGTGCCGTTTGAAGGCCAGGATTTAAGGGTGGAATTGAAGGCCAATATCGAATATGGGGTAGAGATTTCGGAAGAGGGGAAGAAATGGATTTCCTTACCGCCTGCCTCCAAGTCATTACAGCCGGATATGAGGATATTCACGATAGCGGAATATCCCGAGGAGATTGAACGGCAGGCCGATGTTACTTTCTATGACAAAAACAATCCCGCTTTGAGGGAAACGATCACCATCAAGCAACTCCGGATAGGTACGATTATTATACTCCAGAAATGGGTAAAAGATATACCGCAAACCGGTGGTAGTGCAGCATATGCCATAGAAGCCAATGTCGATTATGAAATTATCGTTCCCGAACACGTGAAATGGATCAGGCCAAAACCTGTTACCAGAGCATTGGCTAAATCCACCGTTGCTTTGGAAGTAGATGCTAATCCCGAAACGCAGATCGAGAGGGAAGCGAAAGTTTTCCTTAGAAGTGTCGGTGCAGAAGAAGTGGTAACCGATACCCTCTATGTACATCAGTTGGGACGTCCTCGTTTGTCGGAATATAAGGTATTGATAGCACTTGCTAATGCCTTGAAAGAATCTCCGACGTTTGAGAAGGATTTTGGCAGTTGGGGAGATCCGAAAAATCCGGAAGACGGGAAGGTGACAAGTTCTTGGAAATACGTGAAATTGAATGCAGAAGGGCATGTAACAGAAATCAATATAACTGCCAATAAGTTAAAAGGTACAATACCGGCAGAGTTAGGAGAATTGAAATATTTGGAGAAATTTGAAAACTATTATTCTGCTGATTTAGGTGGAGAGCTTCCTGTGGAATTGGGTAATTTGAAAAATCTGAAATCACTAAGACTACAAGGAGAATTCACCTCTGTACCGGATGAACTCAGAGGAATGGAAAATTTGGAAGTGTTAAACTTAAGATGTAGCGCGACTAATGAACCGCTATTTCTTGAGGGAATGACAAATTTGAAGGAATTAACGTTATTGTGTCAATATGAAGGAGCTCTTCCAGAAGTGATTAAAAATTTGAAAAATCTAACCAAATTGACGATAGGGCAAAATTCTCAAAATTATAATAAATTTACGTCATTACCGTCTGAAATCGGAGAGTTAAGAAACTTGACCAGTTTGATTATCTATGGAGGATTTGAAGGTGCTGATGTTCCTGAGTCCATTGGGAATTTGACAAATTTAACTACTCTTACGTTCCAGCAAACGGGATTTGTCTCATTACCTCATACGATTGGGAATTTGAAAAATATAAAGTCTATTTCCTGGACGAATAATAAGTTCAAAGCTCTTCCGGAAGGTATGGGGGGAATGACAGGATTAACCAGTATACAAATGTATGGGAATGAATTGGAAGGTGGTTTACCTGATGATTTTATTAATCTGACCAACTTGAAAACATTAACTTTGTATGACAATAAATTGAGTGGTTCTATAGAGATTTTAACTAAAATGCCAAGTTTGACATCCATTGATTTAAGTAATAATCAATTGGAAGGTAACATCGATTTTGATTGGAGTTCACTTACTCAACTAGCTTACCTTAAATTAGGAAACACCAAACCGGAAGGTAATAATAGACTTACAGGCTCTATTCCTGTTTCTCTTTTGAATTTGTTGGAAAAATTAAAGACATTGGATTTATCCGGAAACCAATTGACTGGAGAATTGGCCCCCAAAGTATCCTGGGACTTGGCCACTGCCAGTTTCGCAAGTATTTATTTGCAGAATAACCAATTATCCGGTGAATTACCCAAATGGCTTGCCAATACATACTTGTCGAACCTTAATCTGGAAAACAACAATTTCACCGGTAGTATTCCGGTTATATACGGTACGGGAATTAATAATTTTACGACCTCGAGTGCCCAACTGAATCTGAACGGCAACCGCTTATCGGGAGAAATACCGGAATCCATTTTGATCGAATTGAAAGGCGGCAAGCGGGAAAAATATTGGTTTATTGTCGACCAGCAGGAAGGATACAAATTTAGTAACTGGGATTATTCAAAATAAAATGCTATGAAGAAAAATTTAATTATATGGACTTTAATCGCCTTACAGGCAGCCTTCGGGGCTGCCTGTAACGACGATGAGAAACCGGGCGGAACCGATGATCCCGGAGAAGAGTTGAAACCGGTGGTAGCGCCCTCCAACCCGCGGGTAGTGAATTTGACCGATATGACGGCGATTCTGACCTGGGATGGCAGCTCCTCGACATATGAAGTGGAATGGGGAGGCGAAACCTTACCGACCAAAAGTACCTCTTACGGTGTGCAAGGCCTGACACCTGAAACGACTTACAATTGGAAAGTACGCTCCAAAGAGGGCGAACGTTACAGCAAATGGGTGGAGGCACAGGCTTTCACCACGGGGGAATTGATCGATTACACCAAAGGCTGGACAGGCGACTGGGCCGGTACGGACTTTAGTCTGAAACTGACGGTATTAGGCATCGGTGCACCGGTGGAGTCTTTCCTGCCGGAAGATGTCCTCCAGCAGGCCATCGAGGTCAGCATTAAGAAAAAAGAAGGCACGATCGACCGCATCCTGTTCGACATGTCCCGTTTGCAGGAGATTTCCGATAAATTCCCCCGAGAGGTGGAAGGCAGGATTACAGGCAATCAGATGAGTGTATTATCCGACTTAAAAGATACCCTGCGTCCGAAAGGCATCGAGTTCCCGCTGACAATGGATAACCTGCCGCCCGAAATCAAAGAGTTGGTGGATACCGTGTTGGTAGAAATTCCGCTGCTTGGGGAAGTGCTAGAGGACATCGAGATTTCCGACATGGGCATCGTACTCACCGGTCTGAACCTTTCAGGCGAACTGAGCAAAGAGGCTGAAAATCAAATGAAGGTGAGCTTCTCTATCGGTGGTAAGTTCCATCTGGTAACCGATAATACCGTTGCCAATACAGCCCTTAAAATATTACCCTTGACTGTTTCCATGGATGCTAAAATGACCCTTTCTCCGAAACAGTAGTATATATTTTTTCCCAATTCTCTTGCCGGAAGTATCAAGGCTTCCGGCAAACTTCTCCTTGCTTTCCTGATCGAATAGCAGAAGCCAATCAGCCAACTGTTTGATTGATTCTTAATTTGGGTGACACATCTTCTTTAACCGGAAACCAAAGTCACCAACGGTTTATCCTGGCATTGCAACACATAGCGATAAACATTGGAAAGATTTTTCATTGATCATCGGTTCAGGGATATCTTTCAACTCAAAATTCTCTACTCCGCCGAAATTTTTCAATACCATTGCTTTCATAAGCCTTCAAATTTCCATCATCTGATAAAATTAGTCATCACAGGCGGCTCAGCTTCAGGACGGGAGATGCCACTTTGATGAATACTCCGTAACAACCAGGCCATATTCCGTCCCAGAGTCCGCATGACCTGCAGTCCCTCAGCATCCTGTACAGCTTCACCCGGCAATCTCCCATGTACACTATTCCAATATCGGGAAGAAACGACAGGCATATTCAGAATGGTAAAATATTTGTTCAACCGATCAAAAGCAGCACTCGCCCCTCCCCTGCGACAAACAGCTACCGAAGCCGCCGGTTTATATTCCAATAAATCGGAACAGGAGTAAAACAAACGGTCGAGTAATGCGCAAAGAGAACCGTTAGGCCCTGCATAATATACCGGGGAACCGATAATAATACCATCTGCCGATTGCAATTTTTCCCGGATTTCATTGTATAAATCATCTTTAAATGCACAACGTCCCAATTCATAACATTTATTACAGGCGATACATCCCTGTACAGCTTTATTACCGATAGAGACTATTTCAGTCAGAACTCCCTCAGCTTCCAAAGCTCCAGCCACTTCTGAAAGGGCCAGAAAGGTATTTCCCTCTCTATGCGGACTCCCGTTTATCAATAACACTTTCATCGCTCTTAATTTATTTTCGTTTTTACAAAACTACGTTTTTTCGGAATAGAGTGTTTTCTTTTTCAGCCCAATAGAATAAAAAGAGCGGCCGGGAAGTAGATTCTTGGGCCGCTTCTGACATTATTTCTGATTAAATCAAAATCTGAAATCACGTTTCCCCTTGGTGATCTCTTCCAGATTTCTTAGAGCAATACCTCTTACTTTTTCATTCGGAACACGCAGCATCTCGGCAGCAATCATACGTTCGCCTTTGACACGGGTTTCCGGAGAAGCATAGTCCTCAAGGTATTCTTTCAGAGTCATCAATGCATTGGGCTGACAGCAATTGGCTATCTGACCCGATTTTACCAAAGCCATAAAACGGTCACCGGTACGTCCTTCCCGGTAACAGGCGGTACAAAAACTCGGGATATATCCCAGATCCAGTAACCAGGAAACTACCTCGTCCAGAGTCCGGCGGTCAGAAACATCAAACTGGGAAGTTGTATCGTCGAACTCTTCTTTATGAACATATCCCCCCACACTGGTATGCGAACCACCACTGATCTGTGACACCCCGATATCCAGGACTTTTTCACGTGAAGCCTGAGATTCCCGGGTTGAAACGATCATTCCGGTATAAGGTACAGCTATGCGGATCACTGCGACAATTTTTCGGAAAATATCATCCGGGACCGTATTCGCAAAATCATCCGTACTGATATCGTCGGCATTGCACAAACGGGGAACACTAATCGTATGGGGTCCCACCCCAAACGTAGCTTCCAGGTGCTCGGCATGCATTAATAAACCAATAAAATCATAACGATAGGTATTCAATCCATACAATACCCCGATCCCCACATCGTCAATCCCACCTTCCATAGCCCGGTCCATTGCTTCCGTATGGTAAGCATAATTACTCTTAGGCCCTGTCGGATGCAAAGCCTCGTAATTTTTCTTATTGTAAGTCTCCTGAAAAAGAATATAGGTACCGATTCCGGCTTCATGAAGTTTCCGGTAATTTTCCACCGTCGTAGCTGCAATATTGACATTGACCCGCCGGATTGCCCCGTTCTTATGCTTGATTGAATAAATCGTTTCTATACTTTCCAATATATACTCAATGGGATTCATTCCGGGGTGCTCCCCGGCTTCCAGAGCCAGCCGTTTATGTCCCATATCCTGAAGAGCTACAACCTCCTGGCGTATCTCTTCCTGCGTCAGTTTACGGCGCGCAATCGTTTTATTTTTAGCATGGTATGGACAGTACACACATCCATTCACACAATAATTGGACAGATAGAGAGGGGCAAACATTACAATGCGGTTTCCATAAAACTTCCGCTTGATTTCCCGGGCTGTCTGAAACATTTTTTCAATCAGAGCCGGATCTTCACATTCCAGTAACAAAGCAGCCTCCCGATGGCTCAATCCTTTACAGTCCCGGGCCCGATCAATCAACTTTTCTATCAACTGAAGATTATTTTTATTGGCACGGGCATATTCCATCGTCGACAAAATTTCCTCATCGTCAATAAATTCTTCTGCTATTCTTGATTTAACATTATACATATTCTGATACTTATATTCCAAGAGAACAAAAATACAAGATTTTACCCGATTCAACCAATTTTTTCCGAAAAAGAAACCCGGGAATACATTAATATTCAACCGATGGATATAAAAAAGGCCGCTACAAGAGCGGCCTTGCTATTTTTATCTTAACCCCCTATTCTTCAGCAAGGGTTCCACTCCGGGTTCTGCACCCCGGAAATTAGTATACATCACCATTGCATCGTCAATGCCTCCGGGAGTCAGGACATATTTCCGGAATTTTGCTGCTGTTCCGGGATCGAAAATATTACCCGTTTCAACAAAAGCCTGATAAGCATCAGCATCCAAAACTTCTGCCCACATATAACTGTAATAACCAGCGGTATAACCACCTCCCATCGTGTGGTTAAAATAAGTCGAGCGGTAACGGGGGGGAATCTGACTCAAAGCCCCGAGACGCTTCATACATTCAGCCTCAAATTCCACCACATCAAAATCGGCAGGAATCTCCTTCAACACATGATAATCCATATCCAGTAAAGATGCCTGCACATACTCCGAGGTCGCAAATCCTTGTCCGTATTTCCCACTCTTCTCAAGCTTTTCTACCAAAACTTCCGGCATCACCTCTCCGGTCTGATAATGTTTGGCATATACGTTCAAGACTTCCGGTTCAAAAGCCCAATGCTCCATTATCTGAGAGGGTAATTCCACAAAATCCCGAGGTACACCCGAAACCCCATAATACCGGACATCCTTGAACAGATTGTGTAATGCATGCCCGAACTCATGGAACATAGTGGAAGTTTCATCCGGACTCAGCAAAGCAGGTTTGCCTCCGGCAGGCTTGCTAAAATTACAGACAATCGTTACCACAGGCGCCAGACGTACCGAATCCTTATAGGTCTGAGAACGATAAGTCCCACACCAGGCACCACCTCTTTTGGTCGAACGCGGAAAATAATCCATATACAATACTCCGAGATGGGTACCGTCAGCATCTTTACACTCAAAAGCCACAGCCTCTTCATGTGGTCTAGGAATATTTTTCAATTCTGTAAAAGTAATACCATACAGTTTGTTAGCAACGTAAAACATTCCTTCCCGGACATTTTCAAGACGCAGATAGGGACGTAACTGATTTTCATCAATGTCAAACCTGGATTTCTTTACTTTCTCATTGTAATAACGCCAATCCCAACCTTTCAATTCCCCTTCAACTCCATCTTTCTTCATAACAGCCTGCAAATCTGCCGCTTCTTCTTTGGCCTTATTCAAAGCC
>CAJMQA010000112.1 GCA_905215395.1 uncultured bacterium
CACAAACACGGACATCTATAGATGGTACAGGTAAAGCTTCGTGGGCAAACGGTGTCTCTCTGGGATTGTTTTGTCCGCAGGCAAAATTAGCAGCAGCGAATGTGAAATTTTCTGTGGCAGGTTTGCCGGGGGCTCCTGCATGGACACCTGCTACGACTATCTATTGGGCGGATGCCAATACTTCGCATACTTTTCTGGCTTATGCACCCTATGCGAGTGGAAATACCTCGGCTACTGCCGTAAAATTACCTGCTTTGACCCCTCAGACAGGAACTATCAATCCGGCACAAGATTTTCTGATTTCCAATAATTATGGTACGACAGGCCTTACACGTCCGTCAAATGCAACTGTCGGACTTGCTTTTACACATGCTTTTTCCTTAATACAATTACAGATTACCATCAATTCGAGCATTGCTACGGGTACAACCCTGAAATCCTGTACCCTGGCCGGAGTGTCTTCCGATAAAATGTATACTTCGAATGCTGCTTCTACCATTGCTCTGTCGACAGGGGTAATTACAACAACGACAGGAACTACTGTGAATACCCTTACGGTGACTCCGGCTTCGGCTCCGGTATTGAGCGGCACAGCCATCAATTTTTTCATTATTATCCTGCCGGGATCATATACGCCTACCCTGCAATTTACGTTGACGGAGGGAGGGACGGATATCACTGTTCCGGCGACCAATGTGACATCAATTGCTTATGCTGCCGGTTCAAAATATGTATATCAGGTCAGTATTTCGCGTACAGCCATTCTTCTTTCCAATCCGACAATTACTGATTGGACTTCTGTTCCTTCCGGAAATATCAACGGAGGTATTTAAGAAATTACACAATGGGGTCCAATAAGTGTTTTTGGACCTCATTTTTTATATCAGAGCCAGAACCATATCAGCAATCCCAAGCCTTGTTGTTTTAAGAGATCATATAATTTTTTCTTTCCGTTTTTCCGGTGATCTTTGACTGTTTCGAGGGAGAGTTGTAGCTGTTCGGCAATTTCTCCCAGTTTTAACCCTTCCAGAGACAGCATCATCACCTGACGGCATTGTGGGGGTAGGGTTTGTATGGCTGCAAAGAGGGTAGAGTAGACATCTTCTTTCAGGACCTGATCCCAGTAATGATCGGTGCCACAATTACTGTGTAATGTTTCCCGGTAGTATTTATTATGTATTTTAAGATCGCGCAGATGGTTCAGACAGCGGTTTTTCAGAGAAGCATAAAGATAATATTTTACCTCTTTGAGATCCTGAAAGGCAGAAGTGCGGTTTAGCATGGAAATAAAAACATCCTGCACCAGATCTTCTGCAGTCTGATCGTCCCTTGTATAATAATTGGCTACCGACTTCAGACTTACATAATAATACTTATACAGATACCGGTATCCCTCATTATCCTGGGATGAAAGTAATTTTAAAATGTGATTTCCCACCAGATGTATTTATTAAATATCGAGGATAAAGTTAATAAAATACAATTTAATTTTTTATGTTTTGGGCATGAATTTGTGTTTAAAATAATTTTTTTTGAAGATCATATTTGGAATGTCCGCTCCTGCGAATGAAGAAATTGTAGGTTTAATTTGTCCAGTTTTACTTCCGAAGAAAAACAACACAAACTGAAGATGGAAAAACTTGTGTAATTTAATAAAAATACTAATTTTGTAACGATCATAAAATAGGATCGTATTTTACAGTTGTATATTAATCTTTAAATGCAAGAGATTTATGAGTAAAAGAGAAAAAAGCATTGAATTGCTGAACAAAGCTGTAAATGATGAACTGTTGGCTGTTCATCAGTATATGTATTTTCATTTTCGTTGTGATGACATGGGATTTGATCTGGTTTCCAACTTGTTTAAGAGAATTGCAATCCAGGAGATGATGCATGTTGAGAAATTGGCTGAGCGTATCCTGTTTCTGAAGGGCGAAGTAGACATGAAGGTTGCCGGACAGGTTCAGAAACTGACTGCTGTAAAAGATATGCTGGAGCAGGCTGTGAAAATGGAAACCCAGAGTGTGGACGACTATAATAAATGGGCCAATGAGTGTGCGGCAAATGCCGATTCTGTGTCCAAGAAATTGTTTGAAACTCTGACTGCTGAAGAAGAAGTACATCAGGATCAGTTTGAAACTGAACTGGACAATCTGGAAAAATTCGGGGATCATTATCTGGCCCTGCAATCTATTGAACGGAGTAAGAGCGTTGCTACAGGAACTCCGGCTGAATGATTCTCTGTATGACGTGGTTAACGACAGAATCTTCCTGTCGTTAACCGCTTTTATCTGATTTCTAAACTCTAAACTCAAACATATGTTAAATCAATTGTTCTGGCTTGTACCGATATGCTCGGTTATAGCTTTGCTATTTGCTTACCGCTTTTTCAAGGGGATGATGAGGGAATCTGAAGGGAATGATACAATGAAACGGATTGCCGGCCATGTCCGAAAGGGAGCAATGGCTTATTTAAAGCAGCAGTATAAGATTGTCGGAATCGTATTTGCCGTATTGTGTTTGTTCTTTGCCTGGATGGCGTATGGACCTGGTTTACAAAACGGATGGGTATGGTTTGCTTTTCTGACCGGAGGTTTCTTTTCCGGTCTGGCAGGTTTTGTTGGTATGAAAACAGCTACCTATGCGTCAGCCCGTACAGCTAACGCTGCCAGCCGCAGCATGAATGACGGATTGAAAGTAGCGTTTCGTTCCGGAGCAGTAATGGGATTGGTGGTGGTAGGTCTGGCTTTGTTGGATATTTCCCTGTGGTGGCTGGTGTTGGATCATTTTGTTGAAGATGCAAATTCCACACACAAGGCCATTATGATTACGACGACTATGCTGACTTTTGGAATGGGGGCTTCTACGCAAGCTCTTTTTGCCCGTGTTGGTGGAGGAATTTTCACAAAAGCGGCTGATGTTGGTGCCGACCTGGTCGGAAAGGTGGAAGCCGGTATTCCGGAAGATGATCCGCGCAATCCGGCTACTATTGCAGATAATGTGGGAGATAATGTAGGAGATGTGGCAGGTATGGGAGCCGACCTCTATGAATCATATTGTGGTTCTGTATTGGCTACTGCAGCATTAGGAGCTGCGGCTTATATGTCAACTCCGGAACTTCAGTTTAACGCCATACTTGCTCCGATGCTGATTGCTGCTTTGGGGGTAATTTTATCATTGCTGGGTATATTTATGGTAAAAACAAAGGAAGGAGCAACACAGATACAATTACTGAGAGCTCTGGACAGGGGAATCAATACCAGTTCCATATTGATTGTAGGAGCCAGTTTTCTGGTTGTATATTTATTGGGATTGAGTTACTGGATCTGTGGTTCTATTATTACCGGTTTGCTGACAGGAATCATTATTGGTAAAGCGACGGAGCATTATACCTCTCATGCTTATAAGCCGACTCAGGATATCGCAAAGAGTTCGGAGACCGGTCCTGCAACTGTAATTATTAAAGGTATAGGTACCGGAATGATCTCCACAGCTATTCCGGTTATTACAATCGTTGTGGGTATTTTGCTGGCTTATATATTTGCTGCTCAGTTTGACATGACCAATATGTCTATGGGACTTTATGGTGTTGGTATTGCGGCAGTAGGAATGCTTTCCACTTTGGGAATAACACTGGCTACTGATGCCTATGGGCCGATAGCCGATAATGCGGGCGGAAATGCTGAAATGAGTGAGCTGGGACCGGAAGTCCGGCAACGCACCGATGCACTGGATGCCTTGGGAAATACGACAGCTGCTACGGGAAAGGGATTTGCTATCGGTTCCGCCGCTTTAACAGGTCTGGCGTTGTTGGCTTCTTATATCGAAGAGATTAAAATCGGTTTGATCCGTTTGGGAGAAAACTCCTTGCAGATAGGGGATAGAGTGGTGCAAACTGCAACTGCGGGTTTGAAAGATATCATGACTTATTACGATGTGAACCTGATGAACCCGAAGGTTTTAGCCGGCGTATTTATCGGTTCTATGATGGCTTTTTTGTTCTGTGGATTGACGATGAATGCTGTGGGACGTGCTGCTCAGAAAATGGTGAATGAAGTACGCCGTCAATTCCGTGAAATCAAAGGTATTATGGAAGGTAAGGCTGAACCGGACTATGCCCGTTGTGTGGAAATTTCAACCCGGGGAGCCCAACGGGAGATGATTTTCCCTTCTTTGCTGGCTATTGTCATTCCGATTGTTACCGGTTTGATTTTGGGAGTCGCCGGAGTCATGGGATTGCTTGCCGGAGGATTGGGCTCCGGGTTTGTGCTGGCCGTATTTATGGCCAATTCCGGAGGAGCTTGGGATAATGCCAAGAAATATGTGGAGGAAGGACATCTGGGCGGAAAAGGTTCGGAATGTCATAAAGCTACAGTGATAGGGGATACCGTAGGAGATCCGTTTAAAGATACCTCTGGTCCCAGTCTGAATATCCTCATTAAACTGATGAGTATGGTTGCCATTGTTATGGCAGGAGTTACTTGTATGTTTAGCTTGTTATAGAATAACTGTTTCAAAGATTCAGAGAGAGGTTCCGGGGGTAACCGGGACCTCTTTTTTACTAAAAAAACGACTGATTCCAGAGCAAAATAATGGCATATCTGCGGAAAAATGATTATATTTGCATGTTTTGTGAAAAAATCAATTAAACGAAAATATGAGCGAAGAGATAGAGAAAAACGAAAGGGAATATTCTGCCGATAGTATTCAGGTGCTGGAAGGGTTGGAAGCAGTGAGAATGCGTCCTTCCATGTATATTGGTGATGTCAATGTAAAAGGATTACACCATCTGGTATATGAAGTGGTGGATAACTCAATCGATGAAGCCTTGGCTGGGTATTGTGATGATATTCAGGTTATTATTAACGAAGACAATTCAATCTCAGTAAGGGACAATGGCCGTGGTATTCCGACAGCCCGTCACTCCAAAGAAAATAAATCTGCCCTGGAGGTAGTAATGACCGTACTGCATGCTGGTGGAAAATTTGATAAAGACTCTTATAAGGTGTCCGGGGGATTACACGGAGTTGGGGTTTCCTGTGTAAATGCTTTGTCCTCTACTTTAATAGCAGAAGTTCGCCGGGATGGAAAAATCTGGAGGCAGGTATATCATAAAGGAATTCCGGAAGGGGATGTACAAATTATGGGTGAAACGGAACAGACTGGTACAACCATTACCTTCTTACCTGACGATACTATTTTCTATGTAACTGAATATAAGTATGATATTTTATCAGCACGTTTACGGGAGCTGGCTTATCTGAATAAAGGGATACGTCTTTCGATCACTGATAAACGGGAGCTGAATCCGGAAACTAATGAACCCAAACAGGAGGTATTTTACTCTGAATTCGGTTTGAGAGAATTTGTTGAATATCTGGATAATACGCGGGAAAAGCTGATCGAAGATACGATTGATATCGCAACGGAAAAGAATGGGATACCTATTGAGGTGGCTTTGCATTACAATACCGGATTTTCGGAAAATGTATTTTCTTACGTTAATAATATCAATACTATTGAGGGAGGAACACATCTGGCCGGTTTTAAACGTGGTTTAACTTCTACTTTGAAATCTTATGCAGAAAATCATGGAATGCTGTCCAAGCTGAAGTTTGATATCAATAGTGATGACTTCCGGGAAGGATTGACAGCCGTTATTTCTGTGAAAGTGGCAGAACCTCAGTTTGAAGGACAGACAAAGACGAAATTGGGAAATACAGATGTGGGTACTGCGGTTTCACAGGCTGTATCAACAGTGCTTGAAAATTATCTGGAGGAGAATCCCCGGGAAGCTAAAGCTATCGTTGATAAAGTGATACTGGCTGCAACAGCCCGTCATGCAGCCCGTAAAGCCCGGGAACTGGTGCAGAGAAAGACTGTGCTGACAGGCTCTGGTTTACCAGGGAAGTTGGCCGACTGCTCGGATAATGATCCGGCAAATTGTGAGATATTTCTGGTCGAGGGAGATTCTGCAGGAGGTACAGCAAAACAGGGGCGTGACCGGAGATTTCAGGCTATTCTGCCTTTGCGGGGAAAAATCCTGAATGTGGAGAAAGCCATGATGCACCGGGTATTTGAAAGTGATGAGATTAAAATCATTTTCCAGGCTCTGGGAATTACCATCGGAACTCAGGATGATACAAAAGCCGTCAATCTGGAGAAACTGAGGTATCATAAAGTGGTGATCATGTCCGATGCCGATGTTGACGGTGCGCATATTGCTACTCTGATTATGACTTTATTCTTCCGTTTCATGCGTCCGGTGATTGAACAGGGATATCTGTATATTGCTACACCACCTTTGTACTCTGTGAAAAAAGGAAATAAAGAGCAACGGTATTGCTGGACAGATAAGGAGCTGGAGCAACTGGTGAATGAAATGAGTAACGGAAAGGGAGACAGTGGTTTACATATCCAGCGTTACAAAGGTTTGGGTGAAATGAGTAAAGAACAGTTGTGGGAAACAACCATGTCACCTGAAAACCGGATTTTGCGTCAGGTTTCCATTGAAAACGCTGCAGAGGCAGACCGGATATTCTCGATGTTGATGGGAGATGATGTACCCCCCAGACGACAGTTTATTGAACAAAATGCTACATATGCAAATATCGATGCATAAGAAAAGGGCTTAAAAAGCCCTTTTTTGATACTGTGTAAATCCGAAAAAATTATGAAAATAGCTGTCTTTTGTGCATCTGCCGATAACATAAATGATATATACAAAGAAGAAGCCCGGAAGTTGGGACAGAGGATCGGACAGATGAAATGGCATTTGGTCTATGGTGGAACAAACATTGGATTAATGAGGGTGGTTGCTGATGCTGCCATAAATAATGGAGGAAAGATAACTGGTATTATTCCGGAATGTATCCTCGAAAAGGGAGTGGCGGCAAAAGTCGGAGAGTTGATTGTGGTGCCGGATATGAAAGAGCGTAAGCATTTGCTGAGGGAAGAATCGGATGCTTTTATAGCCCTTCCCGGAGGTTGGGGAACTCTGGAGGAGATCACGGAGGTAATCACTCTCAAACAATTGAGGCAACACAATAAACCTATTGTGTTTTTGAATACAGGAGGTTATTATGACCGTTTTCTGGATTTTATAAGTGAGGCAGGAAAAGAGGGATTTATTTCCGGAAATTATGACCAGATCTATTTTGTAACGGACAGTGTCGAAAAAGCTATCGGATATATCCGGACTTACCAAAAACAGGAGATTCAAGGGAAATATTGAAAAAATATTAAATTATTTTATGAATAATTTGGATTTATATATTTCTTTCTATAATTTTAGGGCTGTATAAATATTTAAAGAAAGCCATTGTAGGGATACAACGGGAATTATTGAAATTAGTTTTAGTTTAGTTTAATTTAGTTTAGCGAAAAGAGGGAGAAATATCTCCCTCTTGTTATTTATCTTCGGTATCTTCCAATAGTCCTCTGCCGGCTTTCGTAATTTCATTGGTGTCTTTCAATAGAGCAACTGTTTTATCAAGAACTCCATTGATAAAAGCCCCGCTTTTGGGAGAACTATAAGTTTTAGAAATTTCGATGTATTCGTCCAGGGTCACTTTAATTGGAATTGAAGGGAAGTTTTTCAATTCGGTAATAGCACAGGCCATTATCAGCTTATCCATATCGGAGATCCGGTCCAACTCCCAATTATAAGTGAACTTATCGATCAGACCCACATTTTTTTCGTATTCTAGGTAAGCTTTGCGGATCAGAGTTCTGGCAAACAGAAAATCATCTTCCGGTTTATAAACCGGATAGAGGATATTATCGTCTTCAGTCATATTTTCCTGTATATGCCAGAGTGTTTTGTAAACGATACTGAGTACCAATTCAAAATCGTCGTTCCAGTAAATGCTTTTTTCTTCCAGAGTCTGATAGAACAGTTCATCCTGGATGATGAGTTCTGCAAACAAATCCAGTATCAATTGTTTCTGTTGTTCAAAATCCACCTCTTTTTTATGCATATACTTCTGATAAGCAGGCCATTCCAAGAGTTTATTATAAAAATAAAGAACAGTTTCCTGAGAGTCGTTCCAGGTAATTTTATTGGTATTGATGTAATTCTGGAATCTTTTATTTTTTTCGATGATATTAAATACCGGATTTTCAATAAAGCGGGTATTGGGATTCAGATCAGCATTGGAGGCCAGGTGACGGTTACGGGCTGCATCGATTTTTAAGAAGGCTTTGCGGCGGATTTCAGTGATTAACAATAGAGTTTCGTAGTAGAGATCCGTACTTTTGGTCATGCTCTTTAGCAAATCGCGTTCAACCTCAGCGATGGAAGTATTTCCTTTTTTTCCGTAAGCGTAAAGTAATTGCAATACTTTAATTCTGATTAATCTTCTGCTTGTCATTTTTATGAAGAACTATAAATCTTGTGTCGATTTTGACGGTGCAAAAGTAGTAAATAAATTCAAATAAAAAAAATTGCTTTATAAAACAAAAGAATTAGTGACTATGTCCAACTTTATAGTATAACAAAATTACTTCCGGAATTTTGTTGTCCGGAAAACCTCCGGCAGTGTAATATTGAAAAGTGATTTGAATCTGGCAGTGAAAGAGTTTATTGTCTGAAGGATCTATTAATTTATATCTTTGTATTATCTTTGTATTGGAAAAATATGTTGTATGAGAAAGATTGGATTTCTGATTATTATATGGCTAAGTCAATTTTTATCTATTGAAGCTCAGGAGTTAAGATGCAATGTATCTATATCTTCTCAGAAAATTCAGGGAACAAACCGGGAGTTGTTTTCAAATATGCAACGGGATATATATGAATTCCTGAATAATACCCGTTGGTCGGAAAATGTTTTTACTTACGATGAGCGTATAGAATGCAGTATGCAGATTACCCTGGATGAGCAGACCGGAAGCGATCAGTTTAAAGGCTCCATGCAGATTCGGGTAAGCCGTCCTGTGTATAACTCTTCTTATAATACCATATTGCTGAATGTCAAAGATAATGATATCGATTTTATTTACCGGGAATTTGAGCCTCTCCAGTACAGTGAGTCCGGGCAAAATTCAAATTTGGTCAGCCTGTTAGCATTTTATGCTAATGTTATGCTAGGTGTTGATTATGACAGTTTTTCCCTGATGGGAGGAAATGATTTTTTCAGCCGTGCAGAAGGAATTGTGGCACGTTGTCAGAATGCCCGGGAATCCGGATGGAAATCTTTTGAAAACCGCAGGAACCGTTACTGGCTGATCAATAATTTACAGGACAGAAGCTATGCTCCGGTAAGGGAATGTATGTATAAGTATCACCGTCTGGGACTGGATGTGATGGCAGATAATGTGGTGGATGGGAGGCTGGCCGTTGTTGAGGCTTTGGAATTATTGCAGAGAGCTCACCGGATCAAGCCTAATGCTTATATTTTACAAGTGTTTTTTGATGGAAAGGCGGATGAAATAGTGAGTTTGTTTAAACCGGCTTTTACGGACGAACGCAAGCGGGTATATAATATTGTAACCGAAATAAATCCGGCGAATAATTCAAAGTATACCACACTGATTCAGGAAAAAACAAATTAGGATATGATAGAGAATATAAGTATAAATAATTACGCTCTGATAGATAAAACGGAAATCAGACTGGAAAAAGGATTTTCTGTTATTACTGGAGAGACAGGTGCTGGTAAGTCTATTCTTTTGGGAGCTATCGGATTGACTTTGGGACAAAGGGCTGATTCTTCCGCCATTATGGATAAAAAACGGAAATGTGTGGTTGAAATAGAGTATAATGTAGCAGAATATAATTTGAAGGAATGGTTTGAAGAGAATGATCTGGACTATTCTGATCAGGTGGTGGTAAGAAGGGAATTGACAGCGGAAGGAAAATCCCGTTGTTTTATCAATGATACCCCTGTGGGAAATAAGTTATTGAAGGATTTCGGAAGTTTTATGGTGGATATACATTCTCAGCATCAGTCATTGTTGCTAGGGCAGCCGGAATATCAGAC
>CAJMQA010000113.1 GCA_905215395.1 uncultured bacterium
GAAGGAAAATTGTTGTAAAAAAAGCTCGTCCCAGAGAGGAAGGTGAAGACAGAGGTCACCGTTCATTCTCACCCCGCGGAGGAGAAAGAAGATTTAATCCGAATCATTAATGTAGAGAAGGGTATAGAATGGCCGGAGTTTTCACTCCGGCCATTTTTTTTATGCTCCCGGAGAAAATTTATTAAACTTTGATTATTGCTTTATAATAATTATATTTGCATAAAATTGAGCTGTAAATCATGACAATTCTGACAAACCCTTTTGTGACCAGCGGATATGTGTTTTATGAATACTGTTGAGGAGGCATATACAATGTTGCAAGAATGCTCGTTTTATTTTGTAGGATATGATTGAGAGTAGTTTTTTGAGTGCATAGGATATTTGAATAAAATAGTTTCTTATTCTACTTTTTCTTGTTTACTTTATAATATTTAAAAAAATTTCAAAAAGTGGACGGAAATTTTCAAAAGTGAAACTACCGAATTCGTCTTTTTTATTTAAAATGTTTTTGGCAAAGTCGTTTTTTGATAGGGCTACTTTTTCTCCTGTATTTATGTCTATGACATTACTGTCCAATATTCTAGGATAATTGGCTTTAAGGCGATTCTTATTCGAGTATATGAGATTTTCTGATTTGTGGCGTCCATTTTCTGGATTAAATTCTGTACTGAGAAAAATCCGGCGATTTTTATTATCTTTAGTTGTAAGTTCTTTGTCTGTGTAATAATGTTCAATACATATTTCAGTAAAATTTCTGTGTGGAGGGATGGGGAGTATGACAGAGAATACATTGTTATGCCAGTGTTTGTAATTTTTCAGGGGATCACCTGCCTTGTTGTTGATAGAGTTGTCATCCCTGTCGAATAAGCATATTGCTATAGTGTTGTTTGTTTTTGTCCAACCTAAAGTTTGGCAAGCTTTTAAAAGTTCTTGATTGTTGATGTTATAATCATCCTTGTGGTTGAAAAAATTGATTTGCAATTCTTCGAATTCCTTGTTTTTTTTGAACCAGTTAAGGGCTGCTTGTAAATGCAGGCTGTCAGTCTTGCCTTCACAGAAAACTGTTGGAAATTCCGGATTTAATATAGAATTAAGGGAGGACAGGGATATTTCAGGTATTAATCGTGCCAGTCTTTCCAAGAGTTTTCCATAGACAGGGTCGTTTTTGCCTTTAATATGCCCAATATAATTGATCTTTCCGACAAGTATATGTTTGAACTTTAATTCCATATTTTTACAGCTTGTATTTTTTCTGTAAATTGTGAAATGTTCTTTTGCTGCATCCGCCAGGCTGTATTTTTCCCATGCATGCAGCATTGCCCTCGTTGTCCTCACAAATTTGCGATTGACATTTACTCCTGAATTGACAATCAAGCCTGTTACTTCTTGTCGGTTATTTTTGAGTGCATAGCGGGTTTTGGCTTCATTGATTATGAAGCCGTTTTCCTGTATGGTTTCGATCAACCTATTTGACAATATCACAACATTATCCTTGATGGTTGCGATTTCTTCTGGTATTCGATGAAGATTCGTGGAAAATGTCAAATCATCTGCATATCTTGTATAAGTAACTTTATATTTGGCTGATAGTGCCAGTAATTGGTTGTCTAACCTATAACATATGAAGTTTGAAATGATAGGAGAGGTTGGTGCCCCCTGTGGGAGTGCCTTGGCATGACAACATATTTGAGCCAATGCTGTTGCTATTTCCTCTGGAAAATTGAATGGATATGCTTTGAACAATCCTTGTACCCTTCCGAAATTGATCGAAGGGAAAAAATCTTTAAAGTCGATGTTTAGGAGAAACCTTTTATTGGAATGGAGCCGGGCATTTGTTTTGATGTCTTTTGTTTTGGTATATCCATGTACACAAATTTTGCCCGGGTATATGTCACTTAGTATTGTTGCCAGTTTGCTTTGGATGGCTTTTAATCCAGGCACTGGGGCATATATCTGGCGCAGTTTTCCATTCCTTTTTTGTATTTCAAAAGAATAATATTTTTTTTCAGGTGGCAACACATAAAGGTAATACATGAGGGTTTTGTATGGGATATCAAGTATCCCTGCTAAACCTTCCTTATCGTTTATTTTCAGGAATTCGTCTTTTTTATTGTTATTTTGCCTTTCCATAAAAGAGTACCTGCGGGATATTCATCTTTAAGTGAAACGATTGACAACGCAACCGGACTCGACAAACGGAGAGCTCTCCTAAAATTTTAATAATCGTCGCAGGAACACAACGAAAAACAATGATCCCACAGGCACATTGCAAATATATGTGATTTTTTGTAATAAAAAAGTTCCGTGTTTTTTAAGTTGTCTTGCGTCTTAAATATTTCTATTCTGATATTTCTGGGATTTTCTATTTGCATGGTTGGGAAGCTAAAAAAAGTTATCTTTGCAAGAGCATATAAAAATAACCATATGAAGGATTATAAGTTAGGTTTTATCTCCAATGAAAATATATACAAACATGTGAAAGAGACTGTCAGTTTGTATCGAAATAAAATTGATTTGAAGCAATTTAACGATAATATAGTCGATCCAATCAAACTGACTTTTGATTCAAAGATATATGGGAAAAGTTTTGAAGAAATTATCGAATCGGAATGTATCCGCCAGATAGATAAGACAAACACGAACCATATCGGGTATTTCCACCAAAATTTGTTCAAATATGTTGGAAATGGTTGGGTAGTCCCCTCTAAAGGCTTCGATATCATCAATGATAAGCTCCATATTTATGCTGAATTGAAGAATAAACATAATACGATGAATAGTGGTGCTGCGACTAGTGTATATGCCAGTATGCAGAATAAGATCCTTCACGATGATCAGGCTATATGCATGTTGGTAGAGGTTATTGCTACGAAATCGAAGAATGAAAAGTGGTATAAAAATGGTTTATCGCATGAAAAAATACGTCGTGTGTCCATTGATCAATTTTATGGAATTGTTTTCAAGGATAATGAGGCTTTTTTTAAACTTTGTAAGGCATTGCCTGATATTTTGGACGATGTGATCAAGGAATTAAAGAAAGGACATATCGAAAATAGTGTCTACAGGGAATTGTACGAGTTGTCGCCTGATACATTTAAGAGTTTGTATCTATTGGCTTTTAAGACATACGAAGGATTTCAAAATTTTTAAGGTATGCAAGAAATAATATCAGCGAATAATTTTGCCGATTTGATGGGGGTTTCCAAGGCAACCTTGGCCAAATGGGAAGCTAAGGGGATTCTTGTTCCAAGTGGAGTGGAGAAGGGTCAGAATTTTTTTTTCCTTAAAAATTTACTTCATTTTCCTGAGGTGAGGGAAATGGTTGAATCTGTATGGGAACAAGAAATGCAAGTGCAGCCATTGCGGCGATATACTTCTATTGAACTGTTTGCAGGAGCGGGTGGTCTGGCTTTAGGTATGGAAAAGGCGGGGTTTGAACATGTGCTATTAAATGAGTTTGACCGTAATGCCTGCGCTACATTACGACGTAACCGTCCGAAATGGGAAGTCCGGGAAGACGATGTGCACAAGGTAGATTTTAAAGAATTTGAAGGGCAGATTGATTTTTTATCCGGAGGATTCCCATGTCAAGCTTTTTCTTATGCTGGGAAACAGGGTGGATTTAATGATATTCGGGGGACTTTGTTTTTTGAATTGGCTCGTGCAGTGCAGGAAATAAAACCTAAAGTCTTTATGGGAGAAAATGTTAAGGGTTTGACTGCACATGATGGGGGCAGGACTTTGGAAACCATAAAAAATGTGATCCATGAATTGGGGTATTCCTTAGTAGAACCTCGTGTCCTCCGTGCGATAAAATATCAAGTGCCTCAAAAACGCGAGAGGTTGATATTGATTGCCATCCGGAATGATATTGCTGATCGGGTGCAGTTTTGCTGGCCGGCACCTTTCCATAGGGTCATGACATTAAGGGATGCCTTCTATAGTGGAGAATTGTATGATACGGATGTCCCTATTTCAGAAGGGCAGAATTATCCAAAACGGAAGGAGGAAATATTAAAAATGATTCCGATGGGAGGATATTGGCGGGATTTGCCTGTAGAAATTCAGAAGGAATATATGGGGGGAAGTTTTTTGTTGGGAGGAGGAAAAACAGGAATGGCGCGTAGGCTTTCGCTGGATGAACCGAGTTTGACGTTGACATGTGCACCAGCTCAAAAGCAGACTGAGCGTTGTCATCCCATAGAAACTCGGCCATTGACTGTGCGCGAATATGCCCGTATCCAAACTTTTCCGGATGAGTGGGTATTCGAAGGCTCTCTTTCTTCACAATATAAACAGATTGGAAATGCGGTTCCTGTGAACCTTGCATATGCAGTCGGGCGATCACTCATTCGGTTATTGAACGATATTGAACGATTGTAAGATCATGTTTTAGTGTCCATTTGCCCCTGATAATATTTAGGGCTAGGATGGTTATCTTTGCATTTTGGGAGAACGATAATGTTCCAGAAAGTTTTTGTTTATAAGATATTCCAACTCTTGTAAGGTTTGGTGTTGTATGGATGGCTTTAATTGACATTCCCAAATTACTGCTACGCTCCATCCCAGTTCGAGTAATTCTTTTTTGTTTTTTTCATCTCGAGCACGATTGCGTTCAATTTTTTTCTTCCAGAAATCGCTGTTAGAATGTGGTATGTGTCCGTCTACGCTATGTCCATGCCAAAAACAACCGTGGATAAAAATCACAATACCATATTTCCGTAATACAATGTCCGGAGAACCTGGCAGACCCTTTACATTTTTACGATAACGGTATCCTCTGGAAAACAAGTATCTGCGGACAATCCATTCTGGCTTAGTGTCCTTGTCTCTGATTTTTGCCATGACGGCAGATCTTTTCTTTTTATCCCAAATGTCCATAGTATGGGTATGATTGGCTACTTGGTTAATGAAAATATTTTTTTTCGATTTCGTTTGCTAATGTATTTATAGTTTCTTGGAGTATAGATGATCCTTTTGTCTCAGTGGCAACCTCAATGAAAGCTTTAATCAATTCTGAATAAAAAGTTTCTTGTCCTGTCAAATGGTGCCAAAAATTCTTTCCTACTAAGACTTCATATTCATTTTGTAAATTTTTATAGTGGGCATTTAGTTCTTCGGCTTCACCGTAGAGTACTCCGACCACTAGATCATTATATGCCAATACTGCATGGTTTGTTTTTGCCCTTTTTTTGATGTCTGTATAATGGTCTTTTATTGTTTTTATGTCATCTTTATTGATGGTGTTTGGGCCGGCTTTCAATTGACAATATTTTCGGCGTCCATCAAACGCATCAATAAATTCAATGTCTATACCTTTTACTGTGGAACCAAAACCATCAAATAGATTGGTGATTTGTTTTTGCATGTTTGTCCCAAAAGAGGTGGTGATGGATGAACCTAATACCCGTGGATATACAAGAGACTTTGCGATATTTTGGGGAGTAGCTTCTCCTGCCAAAAAAACAGCTAGATAGTTGAATAAGAATGGATTTATTTTGTAATTTTTTAAATGAGCTGCTTTTGTGCAATTTTTTAGATGATTTTGTGCAATTATCTCGACAAAAAATTGTTTTGCCTGAGCTAATAATCTTTCATTATTTTGTGCATCCATGATTTATCTGTTTTTTGTGCGTATATTTCATCTTATATTATTCTGATGAATTCTTGATCAAGAAGATTTAATAAATAGCTGGACTTGGCATTTCCCTTTTGGTCTTGTACCCGTTGTTGATAACTATGCAAAGGAGATTTTGTTAATAATCCAGACAATTTCAGGAATGGGATAAACCATATGCCTTGCATAGGATTTACTTCGATGGTATTTCCATTTTGTTCGAACTTGGTAACCTGCCAGTCTACAGCAAAATATATTTCAAGGTTAGAATAATAAGTTTCATATCTTTCTTTGTCTTTTTTGTTAAATACGACTGTGAATTGTGGTGATAATCCATATAATTTTTGTGCTTTGAAAAACGGAGTATTTTGTGTTTTAAGGTCACCCAGTATATTATTTCGTGTATTTAATAGGTCGGGGGCATATGGATTGTTTTTCTTTTCAGGATTGATGATTAATCCTATTTTATTGCCGAATTTCTCTACAAATGCCTCTTCTTGGGATTTACCATTTTCACACCAAAATCCTTTATCTTGTAAATTGTGGTGTGATATTTCTTGACCGTCAGGAGTGTATAGATAGTAAGTCATAATAGTTATTCTTTTTTGTTGTTCGTAATTGATTCTATGTCAATTCAATCCTTAAAGTTATACCCTGCTCTTAGTTAATATTGAAATAGATGTGTTGTTGAACAAACATTATTATATATAAATGTAGATTACAATTTGTAAATATATAATTTTATATACATATTTGTGAAAGTTTGATGGTATATTTTATAATTGTGACTATAAAAATTTCAAGTAATATTTTTTACTATGGAAAAAAAACTATGGAGTAGAGAAGAGTTAATATTAGCATTTAATCTATATCTCCAAATACCGTTTGGACAAATTGATAAAAGTAATCCAAAGATTATAGAATTAGCTGGTCTTTTAGGTAGAACTCCGGGATCTGTTGCGATGAGATTGGCCAATTTTGTTACTTGCGACCCGTTTCATCAAAATCGGGGTGTTGTTGGTTTGAAGGGAGGCATCAAGCAGTGCCAGCCGATATGGGATGAATTTGCACAAAATCGGGATGCATTGTTATATGAGAGCGAGAGTATATTAGCAAAATGGCAAAGGACTACTATAGAACAAAAATATAGTAATCTATTGGGGGATCTTAGCGGACTGAAAGGAGAAGAGAAAGCGAGGACTGTGATGACAAGGGTAAACCAGAATACGTTTCGATCAATAGTGTTGGCAAACTATACCAATCATTGTGCCATTAGCGGGATTGATGTCCCTGATTTACTCTTGGCTAGTCATATTCTCCCATGGGCAGAGTCTTCTCCTGAAGAAAGGCTTGACCCTGAAAATGGGATTTGTTTGTCGGCATTGTATGATAGGGCGTTTGATAAAGGTTTGATTGGAATAAAGCAAAATTATGAAGTGGTTTTATCGCAAGAATTAAAGCTCAAGAAAGAAAATGAATATTTTCGTTGTTATTTTTTGCCTGTTGAAGGCTTAAAGCTACGTTTGCCTCAAAAATATTTGCCACGTAAAGAGTTTTTGCAATATCATTGGGACAAGATTTATAGGAAATAGGTAATTACTTTCTCTATGTATTTGCATTGATATGTGTATCGGAGGATTTGTTTTAATAATATCGCTATTTGTCGGATAATAACCTATGTGCCAGTATGGATTATTTGTTGTTACTTCCCACTCATATATAGTAATTTACGTAGTTGGACATGACAACTACGGCTAAAAATGGAATAGTACAAGATTAAAAGAAAGGATCTTGCTTTTGTATTTGTTATTAATGAGAATAACATTGACAGTTTTTTGTTTTTATATATTTTTATGTGAGGGAAGTAATTGGTTGCCATGTTTTTGGTATTTAACTAATTTTATTTGTAATGCATAAACGCATAATTGATGAATTGTATTCATGATATTTTCAATTTATTGTCTTTGGGTGATTTTTTCAGATTTTTATATGAATGCAAATATTGGGGCAGTATAAACCCCGGCAGGAGTGTTATTCCCGCCGGGGTTCAAATCTGGTTTTACCAGGTGTCAGTATGCACACAGACCATTCACTTTAATTTCATCCTTTGTGTTCAGCCAACAACCCGGTTGCGGCATTTTCGGAAAATCGCAGATTTTCAGCAATAAACCGTTCCGGGCTTGTCTGGCTAAACCCTGATATTGAGCTAAAAAAGTAAGTCTTGCTTTGATCGGTCGAGTGAGAAACAAAAAAAGCGGGGGACTTACAGGCATCGCCGCTCAGGGAAGGTACTGGTATACCCGCAAAGAACTTTGATGCACATGCCCACACTTAACCTTATATATTTTGAGGATATATACGGATTTTAAGTATGAGCGTTGTGGCACCATCGTTGTCTTTGCTAAAAAATTACCAGTTTTTCCCAAACAACAATGCGCTTTTACAACGCTCCAACATTTAAATGAAACAGATACCGCTTGTATCCGTTTGTTTTACAAAGATATGAAATTAAGATTAAATTACAAATTCCGCGCTTACCTGATGATCACGGTCAATGCGGAATCCAGAACAGAAATATGCCCCTCGTTCCTGACTGAAACACTGATCACATACCTTCCGGCAGGAACTGTATGATTGAACGGCAGTTTAATCTGTGCTTTTCCAACCATACCGAATTGTCCCAGTTTATCGGTTGCCCCGTTACTGCATTCTATCCGTGCAATCGAATAGCTGATCGGGAGTGTACCCTGTATTCCCTGTATCCCCTGGCTCTGGAAAGGAATTTCAAATTTGATCCTTTGGGCATCTGCCGGAATAGCGGGGTCTAATGCAGCTTTAAATACGACCGAATCGGGTATATAAGCGGCATTGATTGTCTCGAGGTATCCGATTTCCTGTTTTCCGCAGCTCTGCATGAGGCAGTATATCAGGATGATAAATAGTAATTTATTCATATCTTTTGCGTATTAATTAGAAAGTCTTATTGTAATTCACTCCACAGGAATGTATAGGGCAACGAATGTACCACTCCGTTGTCTGCTTCGTTATCGGATGAAGCTATCACTGCCCTGTGGCCGCTTTTCAGGGCATGAATACCCAGAAACTCGGGCCCTTTATCCGGAATCTCGGTATCCGGATGCGGAGTTTTGATCCGGTATACCCTGAGAGACACGCCGGATAGGGTCTTTACGTCCGTACCGCCTTGCAGCGTCCCCGGTATTTCGTAACCGAAACTGTCTTTCATCCTTTTCCCTTTGATTACATAGTCCAGGGTCATCCTGCGGCATAGTTCAACGGGCATATCGCTGACCCGGTTGTATTTCCGTTTCCTGTTTTTATCCAGTGTATTGGCCATAAAACGCCACACCGTAAAGTTGGTGAAACCGAAAAATGTGATTCCTTCCTTGTATTCCGGATCGGTGCCGTCGAATATTCCCGTAAGTCCGGCACGTTCTATGACAAGCACTGCGGAATCCCACTGGCTCCCGGCTTTCATATACTCCCATACCGTCCCGTCGTAAACGCCGTTCGCCAGTCCCGTGTCATGGTAGTTGTTGTCGACACAACCCGCCAGAAAAGCGGTTGCTGTGAGTAGTAATAGTATTATTCTTTTCATATTCTTTTCTGTTTCAATTAATAACCTTGTTTTTCCCAGTAAGGGTACTGGGTTTGCCGGGTGTTGTTTTCAAATGCCATGGAGGACAGAGGAATAAATATTCTTCCTTCCTGTATATCCTGAGGCGTCAGATTCCTGAATCCCGGAACCTCTCCCTCGAAGCCTTCCCGGAGCAGCTCGAGGAAATTATCCCCTTCTCCGAACAGTTCCTTTCTTCTCTCGAGCGATATGACCTTTCTCAGTTCTCCTTCACCGACCGAATATTCCGGAGCTTTGGCCCTTCGTCTGACGACATTCAGATCGGCAATGGCTCCTCCCGCATCTCCTGTTTTTGCCCTGTATTCAGCCCGGAGCAGATACAGGCCTGATAACCGGATCAGAATTTCATTATCTGTATAAGCCCTTATCTCGCCTGCAAAAAATCCGCTTTCTTCGACTACAAAGTGGCGGTATTTATACAGGTATGCATAGCCTTGTGTCTGCGATTCGGGCCACTGTGAGGTCTCCTCCAGATTATAGAAATAGGTCCGTCTTTCGTCGGTTTCAGTGTACATACCGAATACAGTACTGAATCTGATTGCCAGATAGAAACGGGGAGTGGCGGGAGTGGCCAGAGGTTCCGCCGGATATTGCTGTGCAGCACCTGCAATACATGCACCTTTGGTATTTTCTTCCCTGGGGATTGCGCTGAAATTCAGTTCGAAAATCCCCTCCGGGCTGTTCCCGTACATGACTTTTT
>CAJMQA010000114.1 GCA_905215395.1 uncultured bacterium
GATCTGATGAAAGAAAACGGCATCGGGCGTCCCTCTACCCGTGCCAATATCATCGAAACCTTATTTAAACGACAATACATCCGCAAAGATAAAAAACGGATTCTGGCCACAGCAACCGGAACGGAATTAATCAATACGATACAGAATGACTTGCTGAAATCAGCCGAACTTACCGGGCAGTGGGAAAAGAAACTGAGGATGATTGAAGACGGAACTTACCAGGTGGGGGCTTTTATGGAAGAACTTAAAGTCATGGTAAATGAAATTATCCATTACGTTAAATATTCTGCTTCGAAAACAATCACTATAGAAGAAACTGAGCCTTCAAAAGAAGAAAAAGATCCGGATAGAGAAAAAAAGAAGCGCAAGTCAGAACCCAAAGAACCGGTTGTTTTAAAATGCCCTAAATGCGGACAAGGGAACATTGTAAAAGGAAAGACAGCCTGGGGATGTACATTATACCGCAAATCCTGTGATTTTTTGATCCCTATGGAAATCGAAGGGAAAAGATTAACGCAGAAACAGATTGAAGCCCTCGTACAAAAAGGAAAAACAGGAAGTTTATCCGGTTTTAAAGATGCAGAAGGAAATGGATTTAGTGGAATCATTAAATTTGACAAAGAGAAGCATATTACCGTAGAAAAAGTATAAAATGAAACAGACAGCTATTCTTTCATTCCAGCGTGATTTTGAAAAACTATATCCCGATATGGTTAAAGTTGCTCTGTTTTATGTCCACGATACAGCTGTTGCAGAAGATATTACCCAGGAAGCTTTTACAAAACTCTGGGAAAACTACGGCAAAACCCATCAAATAGAAAATCTGAAAGGTTATCTCCAATACACCATTAAAAATCGCTGCTTAAACTATCTGAGTCATCTGCAAGTAGTCGATAAATACCAGCAGGAATACCTGAAACAAGCCGCAGAAGACGAAGAATCTCCCGAAGAATACATCCAGCTTGTCCGTACATTACTAGACAAATTACCTCCCAAACGTAAACTGATTCTCGAAATGAGTGTTATCGAATCTAAATCTTATCAGGAAATTGCCCAGGAACAGGATATTTCCCTCAACACAGTCAAAGACCACATCAAAAAAGCCTATGCTTTCTTACGTCAGGAAATGAACAAAAAGATTTCGACTTATATCCTCTACCTTGCCCTGACCAAATAATTTATTTTTTTCCACATAACCACCCTTTATTTAAATTAAACTGTCTTTAGTTAGAAAAACGTTCGATTATTTCGGGCAAATCTTTGCCCGAAAAGTGAAATCGGTGGAATCAGTGGAATCAGTGGAATCAGTAGTTCCCTGATTAAATACAGATACAGACGATGAGTAGATAACTAATTGAAAAAGAATAGAAAATACAATAAGGGAAAATTGAAATAGGGAGGTAACAGTGGAAAAACAGAACCGATTTCACTGATTCCACCGATTTCACTAAAATAAAGGAACCTTTAATATGGAAAAAGAATTCGATGATATAATCCTGGCTAAATTAAATGGGAAATCTTTGTCCGATGAAGAGGAAAAGATTTTTGAATCATGGTATGCGGAAGCGGAAAACCGGAAAAAATTTTACGAACTGCAACGTATACAATCAGCTATCCATGCAAACTATCCCAGAGGATTAAATATTCAGGTTGCCTGGGAAAAGTTAAGCCGGGAAATACACCCCCGACGAAAAGTAAGGATACTCTTCAGATATGCAGCTGCAGCTATTATGCTATTAGGCTTCAGTACAGCTATCTATCTCTTACGATTTCAGGGAAATGCTATTCCCCAAGAAACAAATCTAATTGAAAATGTTATCCCGGGTAAAAAACAAGCCACTTTAACTTTGTCCAACGGGGAACAGATTATCTTATCGGATACCAATTCCCTGATTCATACACAGGAGCAAGGCGTCACGATCAACAACAACCAGCATATTCTGGAATACAATCAATCGGAGGCTACAAGCCATTTGATTTACAATACAGTAAATATTCCTCGTGGGGGAGAATATATTCTGGCTCTGGCAGATGGCACCAAAATATGGCTCAATTCCGAAAGCCGGATCACCTATCCTGTGACTTTCTCCGGAGCAAGCCGTGAAATAAATCTGGAAGGAGAAGCTTTTTTCGAAATAGCTAAAGATACAACGAAGCCCTTCATTGTCCATACCCGGGAATTCGACATCCGGGTAACGGGCACTCAGTTTAATGTCCGTACCTATCCGCAGGAACCCAGTTCCACAACTCTGGCAGAAGGACGTGTACAATTGGAAAGAGGAGGATATATCAGTCAGTTGGTACCCGGACAACAAGCAACTCTGGTGAACGAACGAATCGAGATAAAGGAAACAAACCCAGAGGAAGCGATTGCCTGGCGTTATGGAGCTTTTTGTTTCAAACAACGGACGCTCGAGAGTATCCTGAACGAACTGGCCCGATGGTACGACATAGATATTTTTTATCAGAATCCGAATACCCAAAATTACCATTTCACAGCTTGGTTTAAACGAAGCAGTTCAATCGAGGAGGTAATCCGGATATTAGAAAAAACCAAAAAAATAAAAATACAACTTACAGGCAGAACTCTGACTATCAAAGATAATTCAGAAAACAAATAACCGGAATGTACTGCAAATACATCCCGGCAAACAAAATCCCCTGCAAGGGATCATGTCAAACTTTCAACAACAAAATTATGAAAAAAACAATTCAAAAAATGATTTGGATCATGATTAAAATCAAACTCATGTGTCTGGTCATTATGATGGCCTGCGCCGGTTTGAATGCAGAGGTCTGGTCACAGCAAAAAAGGATCGACCTGCAGTTAAACCAAACAGATTTTGTCCAGTTTTTCGAACAGCTTCAGAAACAAACAAATTTGAAGTTCGTTTTCAATCATGAAGATGTCCAGGGATACACCCTGAAGCAGCAAAAGCTAACAGGTAAAACCATTTCGGAAATTCTGGACATTGTTTTTAGCTCGACCCCGCTCCGATATGAAATTCTGGACGACCATGTTATCATTTCACGCTTAGCAACAAGCCTTCCTCAAGTGAAAGCCACCAAAATAGAAGGAATTGTTACGGACGAAAGGGGGGAAGCCCTGCCGGGTGTTTCCATCATTATCCGCGGAACCTCTGTGGGAACGGCAACAGATGTTAACGGAAAATACTCTATTGCAGTCCCGAATGCAGAAACTGCAACCCTGGAATTTTCTTTTGTCGGAATGAAAACACAAAGCGTCAAATTAAAAGCCAATCAGACAGTTTACAACGTGACCCTTTTAATAGACACCCAGACTCTGGACGACGTAGTATGTACCGGTTACCAGACCCTGAGTAAAATCAATACTACCGGTTCCTTCTCTACATTAAAGCCGGAAACCATCGAACTCAGGAGCAGTATCGGGTTGGATCGTCTATTGGAAGGTTCTGTTCCCGGTTTGACAGTCTATAAAAATGACATCCGTATCCGGGGTGGTAGTTCTATCAATGCCGGCACTAAACCATTATACATCGTCGATGGCTTTGAAGTAGACAAGCTGCCTGAGAATATGGACCTGGTAGAACGGATCTCCATATTGAAAGATGCTGCTGCCGCTGCAATCTGGGGAGCCCGGGCTTCAAACGGTGTTATTGTTATCGAGACCAAAAAAGGGAAGAAAGGAGAATCACGTATCTCTTATTCCGGAAATGTCAAGGTCAGCAGCAAATTCGATTATGATGACCTCAGACGTGCCGATGGTAAAACTATCGTTGATTACGATCTGGAAGCATTTGATAAAGAATTGATCGGGAGCTATATTTTCGACGGATCATCTTCCGGGTATTCTCCCTCGTATGAGGCCATTTTCGACTTTGAACAAGGAAAGATCGACCGGGAAGGACTATTGAACCGTCTGAATGCCATCGGAAGCAAGTCCAACAAACAGCAGATCAAAGACAAATTACTGCGGAATGCTTTTACACAGCATCACAATCTTGCATTTTACGGGGGAAGTGATAAACTGACTTATTTCCTCTCAGCCAACTACATGGGCTCACATTCCGGTTATAAAGGAGATAAAGACCAGTCTATCAATATCATGTCTAAAAACAGCTATGAACTCCATCCGAAATTAACCTTGCGTGCCGATATCAACGTAATTTACGACAAGATCAACAATGGTTATACTGATATCAGCAGTTCCATTCAGAATATCCTACCCTATCAGATGCTTACCGATGAAAAAACAGGAGAACGCATACAGGATTATAGCAATTTCAACATGGTGGAAAATCAGCGTCTGATGGAATTGGGATACAAAGACAATGGTTATAATATTCTGGACGAACTTGACCTGGCCAATGACAAAACCAATTCACTCAGTGTGCGTACAAAATTCGGTCTCGATGTTAATATCATCGATGGACTGAAAGTCTCTGCGGATTATCAGTATGAAAGGACCCACGAGGAAAATAAAAACCTTCAGGACCAGGAATCCTATTCCATCAGAAAAGATATTATCAATCAATTCACATCTGAGGAAAACAATAAATTAGTATACAACCTTCCCAATGGGAATGTATTAGATCAAAGGAATGTCAACGGAACCACCCATTCTTTCAAAGCCGGTTTCTCATTGAATAAAATGTTCGGTGCAAACGAAGAGCATTACGTAAATGCCATTGCAGGATTCGATATGCGTAAACATACCAGTCAGTCCACACAAACCCGTAAACTGGGCTATAATGATGAATTACAAACCTGGCAGGTATTCGATCAGGCGACAATAGCCAATAAGGGAGTCAATTGGTGGGACGGAAGGACCTACTATTACAATGCTGCCAACTACGACAGGTTTTCTTTCAACGATAGCCGGGAAGTATCATTCTATGGTTCACTGGTATATACTTACGACCGTAGATATACCCTCAGCGGAACATTCCGTATCGACAAGTCAAATTTATACGGTGCAGACAAGAAATATCGCCGTAATCCATTATGGTCCGTCGGAGCCAGCTGGAATGTACAGGAAGAAAAATTCTTCCATTCGGAAGTGATTAACCGTCTGGTTCCGAGAATCACTTACGGTCTGACCGGAAACTTTGACCGTTCCGGAGCAACAACGCCCCTACTTGTGGCCAGACGTTATTTCAGCAATGTATTCGGCGGATACTATACCCGGGTACAAAATCCACCTAACCCGAAATTAAGATGGGAACGTACGAAAACTCTGAATATCGGTGTGGAAACAGAATTATTCAACCGTCTAAACCTTTCGGTAGAATACTATAACAAACATAGCTATGATCTGTTAGGAAATGTCATGCTCGACCCGACATTGGGGTTCACCGGTACCAAAATCAACGCTGCTGATATGCGTAACCGGGGTGTGGAAATCATGCTGAATACAGACCTGATCAGAACAGCTGCGTTCAACTGGAACCTGAATTTCGTATTTGGCTATAATAAAAATAAGATTGTAAAGAACAACATTTCAGACGGAGCTCCGGAATACAACCGTCCATCAGGAACTACTCAGTTTGTTGAAGGTTATGCACGTGAAGCTATCTGGAGTTATCGTTGGGCAGGACTCGACAATACCGGTGATCCCCAGACTTTCGATGCTGAAGGCAATAAGACAAAAGAGATCTCCCTGGAATCTCTGGAATGCAGCGGTACTTATCTGCCTAAGTACAACGGTAGTATTTCCACTGACTTTAAATATAAAAACATCACTTTAATGTTTTCCTTCATTTATAACTTCGGGCATGTATTCCGTATGGAATACCCGAGCATGAACCCACTGGAAAATACCGATCTGAGCAATTTAGTGGCTAACCGCTGGAAAAAAGAAGGAGATGAAAATATCACGGATATTCCTGCAATGCTGACCTGGGAACATTATACCCAAAACCGGGCCAACATCGCCCAGTATTCTTCCAACAGTATCCGCAAAGGAGGTTTTATCCGTCTGCGTGAGATCCTGTTAAACTATGAATTACCGAAAAATTGGATCAAATCTACCCCTTTCCAAAGGATCAGCCTTACAGCACAAGCCAATACTTTGTGGATGTGGACCAAGAACAAAGAAAAGATCGACCCGGAATTCGTTGACCCGGTACATGGAACCCTTAGCCTCAGCGAACCTGCCTCCTTTACCTTTGGTTTAAGAGTAGAATTCTAACGTTAAAACAAACGAAAATGAAAAAATTACTTATATACACATTAATCGCAGGCCTGTTTTGTAGTTGCGACGATTTCCTGGATGTCACCCCGAAAGGGAAGTTATTACCCCAGAATTTACAGGATTACGACGAAATGATGGCTGATCCCAGTCATCCGAGCGGAGCCTACCCCCTTGTTGATATGTGTGGAGATAATATCACCCTGAATGAAGCTACTGTCACCTCTTTCTTTACCAGTTCGACAGGCAAAGCATACCTATGGCAGGATGCTTTCTATACTGCAACAGAAGATGACAATGTATGGAATAATGCTTACAGTAAAATCTATACGTTCAATCTGGTTCTCGAACGTGTAGACGGAGCAGCTAACGGCAACGAGGCAGACAGAAAACGGATCAAAGCAGAAGCCAGTTTTAACCGGGCTTACTATTATTGGTTCCTGAATAACTGCTATGGAAAAGCATACGACCCGAAAACTGCTGATAAAGATCTGAGTGTCCCCTTACGTCTTGATTCCGACCTGGAAGCCAAGTTGTCAAGAGCAACGGTAGCCGAGGTGGTAAAACAAATGCTCGAGGATATTGCACATCCTGAATACCTTGCAGAAGAAGTGACGAATGAATACCGGATTTCCAGAGGAGGAGGATATGCCCTGGCAGCCAGAATTTATCTTACCCTCGGGGATTTCGATAATGCACTCAAAAGTGCAAATCTGGCACTGGAGCAAAATAGTACATTATTGGATTACAATACATATAGTTTTAAAAATCCGGAAAGGCCATACTCTGGCATTAACAACCGCCCGGCAAATTACCGGGTATCTCCGGAATGTTTGATGTACAGAGGCTGTGGTTTCTCTACATTAAATTCAGCCCATCAGCTGAGTGACGAGCAGGTTGCCTGTTATGATACTTTGGTGGATTTACGTTACAAATTCAATTTCACCCGCCTGGACAGAGGTGGAAAACCACGGTCTGATAAAAACCCAACTTATCTGCAGGAACTGGATTACAACATCAGTGTTCCGGAAATGCTACTGATCAAAGCCGAATGTATGGCCCGTAAAGGGGATAATAAATGTCTGCAGGTATTGGATCAGTTGAGAAAAAACAGGATCATAGCTCCCTATCAGCCTTTGAATGTCCCTGACAGCAAATTGCTGGAAACAGTACTTCAGGAACGTCAGCGTGAACTTCCTTTCCATGGAATGCGGTTTTTCGATATGAAACGTCTGGCTAAAGAAGGTATCTATACAAAAACGGTGACCAGAGTATTTAAAGACCAAACGTTTACCCTCGCCCCCAATTCCAATCAATACCTCTTCCCCATTGCTCCCAAAGTGAGAAGCCTGAATAACAATATCGTAGATAATCCCAGATAAACAGCGAACAAGGTTGTCCAAAAATTAATTTTGGACAACCCCTCTAATATTCCACATATGAAATTAATCCTTTTTACTATATTATTCCTGACTACAGTTATATCTTTAAGTGCGGCTCCTGAAAAAGTAAAAATTCATGGAGTTGTCAAGGGCTTAGGCAATAACGAAATTGTATTGCTCAATTCAACCCAGAAAGAGATTACAAAAGTGAATGCTCAAAACGACAAATTTGAAATCACAGCCAATCTGGAAACCGGAGATGGCAGTTACTATTTTCTTTATGTTCCGTCTGTAGGCCCATTGGGACCTTCAATGTCCATTCCGACCCTCTTTCTTTTCGCTGATTCACCGGATATTGAAATCAGTGCAGCGATAAAAGACAAACAGGTATCGAAGAATTACATTAAAGGTTCTCCCATGATGGCCGAGTATGAAAATATTTTCCGCAATCTGCCGGTGAGGGAGGAACTTGAAAAGGCTTCCGTGGCTTACAACAAAGCATTCGACCAATACAACAGAGTTTCTCAGACACAAGAAAACCTGGATGTCCTTAAAACAGCCAGTGACAAGCTCGATTCTTTGCAAAAATCAAAATCTCAGCAGCTGTTGACTCTGATACCACAGATGAGAAAAAGTAAAGCCCTGGCACTGATCATTTACCAGTATAACAATTACAGGTCAGCCCCTGAACTCGAAGAGTTACTGAAACAATTCGACCCCAGTATCCGGAATTGCTACGGCCTTATCCAAATGCAGGAAAAAATAAACCTGGAAAAGGGATGTGAAATCGGTCAGCCCTCCCCGGATTTTGAATTGAAAGACCTGAACGGGCAGCTCACGAAACTGTCTTCATTAAGGGGAAAATACACTTTGATCGACTTTTGGGCCTCCTGGTGCGGTCCCTGCCGGAAAGAGATTCCGAACCTGAAAAAGGTTTATGCAGAATACAAAGATAAGGGACTGCAACTGATCGGAGTATCCATCGACAACTCCGAAGCAGCCTGGCAAAAAGCTGTAAAAGAAGAGCAATTGGACTACCTGCAGTTAAACGATCCCAAAAACATTACCGGTAAACTCTACAATTTCAACGGCATTCCGTTTATTATCCTGATCTCTCCGGAAGGAATTATACTTGAAAAGGGATTAAGGGGTACGGAAGTAGGCGAAAAAGTGGCGAAATACTTAAATTAATTCATCCATGAAATATTTCATTTATCTATTTCTATGGCTTGGGGTAGTGGCTTGCCAGCCCCAGCCCAGTTTTCAGGTCAGTGGTAAATTCAATCAGACATTAAAGAGTAAGACTATAGATGTTTTTATTCCGCAAGGGAAAGGTGACAGTGCTATCCTTTCGGGAGTGCTGAATGAAGACGGTAGTTTTCTGATAAAGAGTGATATTACACCCGGCCAAATGTTCGAAGTCCGTCTGAAAAAAGATTACATAGATATTCCTTTGTTTGCAGAAAATCAAAATTATACGCTGATTCAGGAAAACGATAAGTATTATTTCATTTCAGATGATGCCAATTCTTTACAAAACCGTTTTATCACTTTCCGGAAAGAACTAGACCGCCTGACGGATGAATACAACCGGTTGTGCGAAGGCTATGACACCATCTCGGACATTCTGGTAAAAGCTCAGAGGTCGGAACTACTGGGAGAAAAATTTCAGGCGAAAGACGATTATATCCTGAAAGGAATTCAGGATTTCAAGGGTACTGAAATTTCCCAATACCTGGCTCAGGAAACCCTGCTATTCCTGGAACATGACTACAATGCTTTTACCAAAGTAATGGAAATTTTAGGGAATAACATGCCCGAGAATGCTATGAAGACCCATTTGATCAATTCTTACAATAATCTGAAAGCCAGACAACTGACAGGAGTAGCTCCTGATTTCGAATTACCGGATCCCAACAACAAACCCATACGCTTGTCTTCCTTCCGGGGAAAATATGTCCTTCTGGACTTCTGGGCTTCCTGGTGTGCTCCCTGCCGGAAAAAGAACAAGGAACTGTTCAAGCTTTATCCGGAACTCAAAGCCGGAGGACTGGAAGTGATTTCCGTTTCTCTGGACGATAACAGAGAGAAATGGCTGGAAGCAATAAAAACCGATCAGGTCAACTGGACACAACTGGCGGATCTGAAAGGATTCAAAGACAGCGAAGTACGTCAGGCCTATAAATTCAGCCAGGTACCTACCGTTTTTCTGATAGATCCGCAGGGTGAAATCGTGAAAACAAATCCGGGTATCGACGATATACGAAAAGTGTTGTCTTCAAACTGACAAAAAAACGGCAAGGTCCGATCCGGATTTTGCCGCTTTCTTTCTATGTAAAACTATTAAGTGTCTATATACAATTTTACAGTATAACAAAGTTAATTCTAGAATTAAATCGG
>CAJMQA010000115.1 GCA_905215395.1 uncultured bacterium
AGGTTACGCTACAAATCCCCAGTACGCCGACATACTGATCCGCATCATCGAGGAAGAAGAACTTTATAAGCTGGACCGGGTGATAAAGCACGCAGGCGGAACTCCCAGTATATCTGCCAAAGAATTTGCTGAAAGTGTGGCAGCCCGGAACCGCCCGGGAAGTATAAACTACCGGAACCGCGAAGAGATGCGGAACGGTATCATCTGTATTGAAACAACCACAGGAGATTCTTTTGAAAAAATTGCAGGCTATTACGGCATCAAATTGAAAAAATTACTGGATTACAACGATAAAAAAGACAGTTCTCTGGTTCCGGGACAAGTAGTATTTCTGAAAAAGAAAAAAAGCCGGGCTGCCAGAGGTTATGAATTCCACCGCGTAAAAGCCGGTGAAACATTATACGATATTGCACAAAAATATGGTGTCCGTCTCAAAAATATCACCAGATATAACTATCTCTCTGCCGATAGTCCTCTGACTGCAGGAGAAAAGATCTATCTGAGAAAGAAAGCGGATTTGTTGTAAAAGGAAAACTGCTGCATGAAAGAAAGAAAACAAAACCTATTTTTTACCCGCAATGCACTGTTCGGACTTTTCGTCGGTCTGAGCTATATAGTTGTTTCTTTCCTGTTCCTGAAAAACGAACAGGAAGTAAGTTTCAACCCACAACTGAACAATGTGATTCTGATGCTTTCAATCGCAGGTGCATTTATCGGTGTAAAAACTTACCGGGATCAGGATTTACAGGGACTGATTTCTTACCAAAGAGCCTTAGGAGCCAGTGTGCTGTTGCTTGCCATAGCTGCTCTTTTTTACGGCATATATATCTATTACGTATACTACAGCCATCCTGAATTAACGGAAAATTATCTGATTACTGTAGAGGCTGCTTTAAAGGAGACCTATAAAAATTCCGCCCTGACCGGAAGTATGAGTAATATGCTAAGGGCTTTTACCACTCCGGCTTCCATTGCTTTTGCCGAGATTTTCAATAAAATAATCACAGGAACTATTTTTTCATTACTCATAGCCGGCTTCCTCCGCAGAAAGCCTTCTATCTAAAACTGATATTGCCATGGATATTTCAGTCATTATACCTCTGTACAACGAAGACGAATCTTTACCGGAACTCACAGCCTGGATCGAACGTGTCATGGAGGCCAATCATTTCACCTATGAAATCATCATGGTAGATGACGGAAGCAATGATCATTCCTGGCAGGTCATAGAAACCCTCTCCCAAAGGAATCCGTCCATCCACGCAATAAAATTCCGCAGAAACTACGGGAAATCAGCGGCCCTGCACAGTGGGTTCCAGATTGCCAAAGGGGATGTTGTCATTACCATGGATGCTGATATGCAGGATAGCCCGGACGAGATTCCGGAATTATATAAGATGGTCATGCAGGAAGATTACGATCTCGTATCGGGATGGAAAAAGAAAAGATACGACCCGCTCTCTAAGACCATCCCCACCAAAATATACAACGCCACTGCCCGGAAATTTTCAGGTCTGAAATTACACGATTTCAATTGCGGCCTGAAAGCCTATAAAAATAAGGTGATTAAAAATATAGAGGTATACGGGGAAATGCACCGTTATATACCGATTCTGGCCAAACAGGCAGGTTTCAGCAGAATCGGGGAAAAAGTAGTTCAGCACCGTGCCCGGAAATACGGGGTTACAAAATTCGGTCTAAACCGCTTCATCAACGGTTTCCTGGATCTTTTGTCCATTACTTTTATCACCCGTTTTGCCAAAAAACCGATGCATCTGTTCGGTGCCTTAGGTACCCTGCTTTTTGTCATTGGTTTTTTTGCAGCAGCCTGGATCGGCATTGACAAACTCATCTGCCTGGGGAATAATATCCCGGCACGTTTGGTAACCAGCAATCCTTATTTTTATATATCCCTGGTTTGTATGATTTTAGGAACCCAGTTATTTCTGGCTGGTTTTGTCGCCGAGCTGGTTTCCCGCACTGCTACCGACCGGAATATTTATCTGATCGAAAAAGAAATCTGATATCAGCGGGAAATTTTAATCAGGACACCGAGGGAGAGTTCAAAACGGTCGTTATTCCGGACATCCATCAATTTCCAGGAAGGGCCACCCCAGTTCTGCGTACAGCGTACATCCAGTCCCCACTTATGTTCCGGATTGAAAAAATAACGGCAACCTATTCCCACTCCGGCAAAACCGGACCATTCACGGACAACCGAACGATTGATCTGATCGCCTGTAATCTTATAAGTGGTATTGGCCAGCCCTGCCGCCAGCCTGAGGTAGGGTTGAAAACGGCAAACTGCAGGATAAGAAAAATAAAAAGGAACTCCGCATAGAAAAGAGGAAATTTGCCGGTCTGTATATCCGGACACCGGATCACCTTCATAACGGTCCGAAGTCATCTCTTTTTCCCTGCCGGACAGATACCCCAGGTAACCACCGGTAGCAAACCACGAAAGTGCATACCAGGTATATTCGGCAGAAGGCTGCACCCAGGCAACCCGGTTCATCAGATTTCCTGCAGGGGGTAAGGATACACCCCAATAGCCGGCCAGATAATGTGCCCGTTCATTTTTTACCTGTCCCACCAGACAGCTATACATGCAGACCAGCACAATCAATGCTATTCCTTTTCTGTACATATACATAGATTATTTCTTAATTTTTTTATCTTTCCGGTTATTATTTTCTGCTTCAATCTTAATAAGTGCATCTTCGATTTGTCTGAAAGTTCCGTCTTTTATCATCACTTTTTTGTCCTTATCCAGCAAATACAACTGAGGTAAAGCTCTCAGGCTATAGGTCCCCTGATGCAGTATCTCCATTTTTTTATCATACGCATGCAGCCATTCGCCGGGCATCTTCCGGACATGTTCCCGCCATAATTCAACATTCTGGTCTGTATAGAGAGCCAGAAGTGTCAATTTTTTCTTCCGGATCATCTCACAGATCACCCCGGATTTTGCTAGTAAAGGCTCTGTTTGCTGACAAGCCGGGCAATCCGGATCATAAAAATACAACAATACATAATCCGTTTTTATTTTATAAAGCGATCCTGCCTGTCCTGTGTGTGTGACGTAAGATAAGTGTGTTGCCGGAATTCCGGCCCTGTTACGCATCAATTCTTCATATTGATACGAAGGGCGGACTTTGAGAATTTGCTCCGGACCGGACAGGTGCAGGATTCGCTTCAATACAATTAAATATAATTCATCATTCCGCATGGGAGAATTCGGTTCGTACAAATAATGCTCCAACTGCCGGGTAAAGTAATCATAGGCCACCTGCACTGCTTTATACTGTTCAGCCTTCCAGGCCCTTCCCAGCAGAGAATCGACAGAAACGGCAACCACTTCGGGACTCACCCAAGTGAGTACCTGCAAATAGTTGGCAAAAGCCTGTTCCACTTCTTCATTCTGCCGGTATAAAACGGTATCCCTGAAATCAAACCGGTCCCAGTAATGCACGGCCAGAAAAGCGTTACGGCTTTTATCCGTGGTATACACCACCGGAATTTCAGGCAACTCAAAAACATATTTTCCGCCGTTCTTTTCTTCCGGTGTATTTTGGATGTCGTTTTTACCGGACTCTTTGCAGGATATAAAGAGCCGGCAAAAAACGAACATCACTAAAAAAATATAATTGATTCTCACCATATTTGCTATCTGATACAATCTTTTTTCCGTTGCAGATATTCTCTGACCCAGAGAGGCCATCCGGCCCCCAAAGCCGATATAAAGGCCATAACCATAAATCTTCCCCGCCAGTTAGCTCCGGGTTAGTATTTCAATTCCCTCCTTTGATATTGAAAGCTGCTTTGGATTTCTCCTTACAAACCGATATCTGCCCGGCATTTTCAACTCCTTTGACGTCTTTCAGCTCGACAGCAACCGTTTTCTTATTTGATTCCGGCACATACAACACCACGCCGTTCAGATTCACGGCACTTGTATTTCCGTCGCCGAAAAGCCGCAGGTCATGGAGATTGGTAAAGACAAAATCTTTCCCCTGTACAGCTGTTGTTGCCGAATCGGGAACCACCGTCAAGACAATATCCCCTCCGCTGTTGTTCGTTTGCAGGGCACCGTCTCTGGCTCTCAGCAAAGACACCTTGAAAAAACCGGATATCACGTTGTTGTTACGTCCGTAATCTCCCAGGGACTGGATAGCCACCATAGCAGGCTGATCGTACAGCAGGCCGGAGCAACTCAGCTGTGCAGCCCCGAACGAAAGGTCCACATCGCTCATGGCATAGATTTTATTGAAATCGATCACCACATTTTTCACCGATTCATAACGGGTATCTTCGCGGGTAACCACATTGAAAGTGCCGCTATGTTTTCCGGGCTCAATAGTCAGACGCGGAGTATGTCCCCGGTCATAATCGAGTGCATCAGCCGAACTCTTCCCATAGATACCGTCGACCACAATGTTGGCACGGGTGGAATTGGTCAATGCCTTCCCGTTCGTTTTGAAAATCCCCAGTTCATAAATGATATCTTCCTTCCCTTCCAGTCCGGGTTTGGTTCCGATCAGCTGTACCAGGGCCGGCTGATCCACAATGGTTGCTTTAGCCGTAGAACGGATCAGGTAACTGTCCTTCACATTGGACAAATTCAGCGAAAATACCCGGTCACCCTCGAGCAGGTCATTGGCATTCACGGGGACTTCCACAGTAAACTTACTCAGATAACGGTTGCTGCCATCCGTAGCCGGAATAAACGAGAGTGTACCCGAAACAGGCTCAAAATTCACTCCTTCGGAAGCCGTCAACGGCTGGGTCGAATAATTTACAGTCACCGGAAGAGGTGCTCCCTCTTCCGAATAAGAATAGCCTGAGAGAGTCACTGTAAACACCGCAGTAGTCGTTCCGGCAATCGGTTTCATGATCTGGATATCACTCAGATACACCCCATGAGCCAGTTTCACAACACGTCCGCCTTCCCCCAGGAACACAGCTTCTCCGTTGGACGGCAAAGAGGCAGTCAGAAAACGGGTAGGTGTATTCTCAACCACAAAACGGTCGAACAGTAATTCCCCCAGGGCCGAAAGCATACTCAAACGCCCGGTGCTTGCACATCCCATCAGTAAATCTCCTCCGCTGTTGATACGCAGTTCGGTATAGTCACAAGCTGTTTTTTTCTCAAATAACAGTCGTCCCTGCCGGGATAACTTCACCACTTCCCCAGAGCTTTTCACCGGATCATACAGGCTGACCACACAGTCACCCGTTGCCGGATTGGAAGTCATTCCGGCAATCACCCCGCTGGTCACGCGGGAGGTCCGTTCCGTCCCGTCCGGACGCAAGAGGGCATAATAAGCATTGTTCAGGTCGTTTCCCCCGATCAGTATTTCTCCTGTCCGGCAGGCAATCAGTTGATTCAGGCGAGTAGCCGAGGTCACCGGAATGATCTGTTTCTGGTAGACAATCGCTCCTTCTTCCCGCACTTTGATCACAGCACCCCCGGTCTTTTCACCTTCCCCGACCAGATAAATATATCCGTCATTGGTAGTCAGCATTTTCTCAATCCGGAAAGTGGGATCAGGCAGCTGGGTAATAAAATAAGGCTTCCCGTTTTCATCGAGCCGGACAATGGATGCCCCTTCTTTTTCTCCGGCCGAAAAAGCAGCACACAGGCTGGAACTATTTCCGTTCATCAGCTCCACATCTGCACAGGTTTCGCCTGCCGTAGCGATATAGGTATATACCACCCGGCCATTACGGTTCACCATACATACGAAAGCCGAACGGCCTTTTTCGGCCACAGGCATATCCCCGCACAACACCAGTCCTCCGCCGGGCAACTGCTGTCCTCCGGTGACCCGTGTTCCTTCTTTGCCGATGGTAATATCCTGTTTCACCAGTCCTTGGCGCGAAAGCACCATAGCCCGTCCGCCGGCTCCGGTATTCCGTCCCGAAGCAGCATGTCTCCCTGCCAGCAGCAGGGTCCCATCGGGTAAAGGAACAAGATTTAAAATTTCAATAAATTCATCGGACTGAAAATTCCGGGACAATTTACACTCTCCCAAACGGTCGAACCAGGCCACCGTCAACTGCCCTTCATTTTCACCCGCGGTTACGATATCCCCATTCAGGAAATCCGCATTGATACGGGTAAAACGGACATCTTTACCATAAATGTGATCATAAACCGTAGGCATAAACTGTGCATTTGCCTGTCTCACCATCCCCAGCGCCAATAACAGCAGAATCCCCAAAACAACTTTTTTTGTCTTCATATGTTTATTATTTATTCGTATCATTTCTTTTTTACAATAATATCTACCCTTCTGGCCTTTTGATAGGCATCGATTTTTTCTTTCCGGGTAAGCGGCATCCGTGTGCCCTGTACTTCGGCGTTCTGCAAGGAGAGCGTATCACTGGGAACGACATAATCGTCCAGCGGGATATGCAACTGTCCCCGGCCTTCGGGGAAGAATTTCACCTTTGCCCCTTTGTCTTTGAGGAAACGAACGGTTACCTGTGCCCTCTTGCCTGAGAGCCACTGGTTATACCCTTCGGGTCCCAGTTCATCCGCATAGCCCACCACAGAAATCTCTTCAATATCTTCAAAGCCGCGCATGGCCATCACCTGTAAAAGCCGTACCTGCGATTGCGGGGTGAGGACATAACTATTAAAATCAAAATAGATACTGGTCAGCAACTCCCCGTTTTCCGGCAATACATAAACCAGGGTTTCTTCTATTTCTTTTTCCAGTGTCGACTGGTTGCTACCTCCGAGTCCTTTGATCAGGTTCAGGTTACCCACCATCGCCGAATACTCCTCTGATACTCCGATAGCCGCCTTACTGCTCAATGGTGTCCGGGCCGCATTGAAAGTATAGATATCATCCCTGCCGGAAGCTCCGTCACGGTCGGAAATAAAATATCTCTTTTCCCCGTCGAAGAAAATACCGAAATCGTTGGCCACTGTATTTACAGGATACGGATAATGATAGAGGGTTCCCGGCATCACGATATTCTTACCGAAGCTGATGCGGTAAACGTCATACCCTCCATATCCTTCCTGTCCGTTGGAACTGAAAAAGAGGGCATTGCCGATAATGCGCGGATAAATCTCATCGCCTTCGGTATTTACTTCAGGCCCGAGGTTGATCATACCCTCCCAGGCTTGGCTAGTCTCATCCCAGTGACACATATAGAGGTCCATTCCTCCGAATCCACCGGGACGGTCGGAAGCAAACAACAGCGATTTCCCGTCATTGAAAAATACGGGATGTGCATACGATACCCCTTCCTGTACCGGAAAAAGAGGTGCAAAATTACTCCATCCTCCCCGTTTCGGATCAAAGCGGGAATAGAACAACCGGTCTACAAACATCCCTTCGTCGTCTTCCGGCCCCATGATACGGTCATTCGAGCGGTAAGTCACCCGTGTAGAGACCATCATCTTTCCGTCGGGGGACAATGCCAGCGGTCCGCTTTGCAATTCCCGGGGAATGTCTTTAAACACTTTTACGGCATTGTCGCGCAAGGAATAAAACTGTGTATGATGATAACATATTTTCCGGGGATCCTGCATCTGGCTCATGCTGACCGCATAAAACGGCACCCCTTCCCATTCCCCGATCCAGTATTCGGCCAGGGAACTGTTGCTTTCGAGCCTCTCTACCGAGTAGTCAGCATCCCCCCGCTGATAATAGTATTGTTGATTGGCAATTGAATGGAGCGTATTGAGGTAACGCTGATTGCGGTTATACGGCCGGGTAAAGGCATAATGCCTTGCCACCACCTCAGCTGTCTGCCGCTGATCGTTGCCTCTGAGGGCATCGATAAAAAAACAGACGTCGTTGACACTCATTAGGGTATCAACGCGTTCGTACACAGTCCCGTAATAACGGATAGCTTCTCCGGGCTGCTGCAACAACATATACAGCCGCGCCATTTTCAGGGCAAGCCTGTCTTTGTGTCCATCGGCAGGCGGAAGATGTTTGTATACCCGTTCATAAATCTGCATCGCCTTATCGTACCTGCCTTTGATAAAAGCCTGGTCGGCAGCCAGTTCATTCCTCGCCGGCCCGAATAAAGCGCTCCACCATCCCGGGGCTGCCTGCACCTCCGGGGAGGCAGCCACAAGCAGGGTTCCCAGGAGCAGATAAAAAATCATTTGTGTTCTTACTGTCATATTTCTTGTATTTATCGAAACAGGTTATACACCAGATGTACCCCGAACTTCGTCGGGCCCACCCAGGCTTTGGTTTCTTTGTAAGCCAGGGGGAATTTTGCCCATTCGCCTCCCAGCTTATATTTATCATATTGTATGTGTGCATATCCGAGTCCCAGATTCAGATCCAGACGCAGGCGGCGGGAGAGAAAAAATTTATATCCCAACGATAATCCGGAAGAGATACCCCACCCCTGGTAACGATAGCTATCCTTATTTTTGCCCCTCCACAGTCCGATATTAAAATTTCCTGCTTCCAGGTAAGGTCCCAGATAAAAACCGTCGTAGAGGTTGTTGGTATAATAATATTTGGGCTTCACATAATAACGGAGGTCTACACTTCCGATCAGTCCCCGGCATACACTTTCGTGCTTTTTAAACATATAGGGCATCCACAGCAGATCGGCATTCACCGTAAACTGCTGGTTGAGGGTAAACTCAAACCCCAGGTTGGGCGTTCCGGCCAGCAAAAGAGGTGCATTCACTTTCAGCGCCTGCCCCTGTGCACATACTGCAGCCACCACCATACAGGCTGTCAGCCCCCATAAACGTATCCATTTATTCATATCTTCCGTATCTGTTATTGTTTGTATCCTATACCGGAGTTACATCGTCCGGATCCGGAGTAATAATATCCCCCCACCCCTTCAATGTAATATCCACCAAGGTAAAACCTTCGAAATTAAACTCTATATTTCCCCGGGGTTCCAGAAAGACATCGCCGGTAACCGGATTCCCATTCCCGCCGGTGACCGGAAACTTTCCTCCCAGATCCGCTTCGGTCAGGTACCCTACCCGTTTCTCACCATTATAAAATACCACTTCCAGTTTCAGGGGAGTACGCCCTTGCTGCGGAGCCGGTTCTCCGTTTTTTGCACCAATGAGTGTTCCGGCTGAGGGGAGAAAGCTGTCTTTAAACTTTATGATGGCAGGGTGTGTACCTGCTGCAGGATAAGAGACCCACACCCGGTCGGAAGGCGTAAAAGTACCCATTGTCCCGTCGAAATTCATACGGGTGGCCAGTCCCGAGTAAAGCACCTCCACCCGGTCGACCATCTCCGGCAAATTCTTAAAGTTCACCCCGATGGTTCCGGTATACACACACTCCGCATTCATGCTAATGGTATCCTCCCCCTGTGCCAGGGGATGCCCGATGGGATAGACGGTCCCTACTTTGTGGAATACCCGGCAGTCGAGCCGGGCAGTTGTATAGATATGCCTGTTTTCGTCCACTGCCGGCAACGAAAGGAAGGACTGTGACAGGGGTTGTCCCTCGCTCACAGCAATGGTATTCAATTGCGCAAAGCACATGACATTGACATCCTCTCCGGCTTTCAGTTTCGAACGGATCACCCCATCCGTAATATAAGGCTCATTAAAATCGGCCTCTGAAAAACGGCGCGTACGCAAATGATTTCCGACCGCATCGTGAAAAGCCACATAAAAGTCCTGAATCGTGCGTTGCTGGATCTCAGGGACATAAATCCGGTAATTATTTTCATCCACAAAATAGTCTTTCGTGCAGGAAGCAATCATACCGGAGAGCAAAAGCCCCCCGAGTATGCACTTTCCCGTTTTTATTATCTTATTTATAATCATTCGATTTTCAACATTTATGTTCCGATATCACACTATCGGCCTATAGCCCGCACTTCCGGATTAAACCGGAATATCTTCTGAAACAATATTGCCCCAAGGCACCAGATCAACCTCCACGTCAGCATTCCCGTATTCACCCACGTCAGGAATACCGGGATTTTC
>CAJMQA010000116.1 GCA_905215395.1 uncultured bacterium
ACGTCGCACTCCATCGTCAGCGGCGAGGCGTCGATTACGGGCGTGCCGTTCTCTCCCCAATGATAGTCGAATACGTTCGACTTATCGACCGATGTACCGCTGACGCTGCCCACATAGTCGGCTTTCGGAAGCATTTCGCGGCTGACAAGATTGATGGATAGTTTCTTCGATTGGCGGATGCCTTGATTGGTATAGTGCTTGTCGCTCATGCTCACAAGGATGCGGTTGTGACCGATGATGCCCGTATGACCCACTACGAGCCAGTTCACTTTACCCTCGACCTCCGCACCGACAACCGTCATTGGTTTCGGATAAAGAGCAAGCAGGTTTCCGATATTCTTCTTTTCCATTTCTGTGCTGTTTTGTTTGTTTATCTCCTTTGCCGGTTGCGTATTGCATGACAACAAAAGGGAGAGAAACAAAATTGTCAATATTGATTTTCTCATCCTAAAAATTATATTAAAGACTTTGACGTAATACATCGTCCAATGCGATTTCCTTATTTGTCTTTCCGGCAGGGACAATATCCCGCATGGTGGTTGCCAGTTGGCGGATTTTTTTCACTGCATCTTCGGAATGCTCGGTGAGCAAACGTGTCCATAACCGTGTATCGTTACGAATGATTGCCGTAGAGCATATCTCGCAGAATCGTCATTTCATTCTCTTCCAGCCGGAACGGTTCGGTTTCCGCTTCGGGTGCATGGTCGTTTTGTTCGAGAAAACGTCGCAGCACTTTCCGGGGCGTAGTATGGTAACGGTCGGCAAGGAAAAGGACGATTTCATCCTGATAGATTTCTTCGGGGATATCTGTTCTTCGGTTCATTATTCTTGGTTATTCTTTATGATGCAAAATTATGGGGAACTCTAAAATCGGGCGTAACAATAAGTGGGTAGTTCGTACCGTTTTTACTGATTTATGAGCGGTTATCACGTTTTAATGGCAAAAAATAAATACCTTTGTCGTTGAATAGCAAACCGATAGATCTTATGAGCAAAATACTGAAAGTCAGAAATCCGAATGATTACAATCGCTACCTCGGACAGGCGGAAGAACACCCGTTGGTCTGTATCGTCGATTATAAGACCGTATCGCCTGTGCGCCATAGCCTGAACAATTACAGTGTCTATGGTATTTTCTTTCATGATGAGGCGGATATTGATTTGGAGTATGGCTGCGGAAAGTACGATTACAAGAAAGGCACGGTCATTTGCGTGGCTCCCGGACAGATCGGGGGTAAGGAGGACAACGGCGAAAAGGTGTATCTGACGGGTTGGGCTCTGCTGTTTCATCCCGATCTGCTGCATGGCACGTATCTGGAAAAGACAATAAAAGAGTATTCGTTTTTTGATTATCGTGTCAATGAAGCGTTGCACATGACCGACGAGGAACATGATACGCTCGTTTCGCTGATGCGGCAGATACGGGACGAAATTGGGCGGACGCGCGATGCCTTGCAAGATGCGATTATCGTGAACTACATCGGTTTGGTACTGAATTTTTGCCAACGGTTCTACAACCGGCAGTTCCTTACCCGCAAGCTGGAAAACACGGATGTGTTGATGAAGTTCGACACTCTGCTGCGTGATTATTTCGAGAAGAACCGACAATTGACACTCGGCTTGCCGACTGTGCAATATTGTGCCGATCAACTCTGTATGTCGTCCAATTATTTCGGTGATCTGATCAAAAAGACGACCGGAGATACTGCTGGCCATTATATTCGTCAATACGTTATTCTGCGGGCACAAAACGAGCTTGCTACAGGAGTCGGTATTGCACAAGTAGCTTACGGACTTGGATTTGAATATTCCCAACATCTTAGCCGGATGTTTAAAAAGCAGACAGGGATAACACCATCGGAGTATTGTAAAAGTCTTCGGGAAAGGTGATTATGTACTTCAGCATTGTATGAGAAATATATTTTTGTGGGATAATGTTATTATTATGTTGAAAAAGAAATAATAGTAAACGAAAAAGCCCGTCTGGCAGCCAAAAGCTTAGACGGGCTTCATTAGCGGAATTGATCCTTCGTTGTTATTTGATAATAACTGTCAGTGCTTTCTCCATTACATCTGAGTTCCGGCCTTTTTCGTTGGAGATTTCAACGGAAAAAACGTAGCGTCCGGGAGGGACGGTGTGATTGTAGGGGAGGGCGATTCTGCCATAAATATTCGACAGGTAAAATTGTCCGGTGGTATGCTGTGAGGTTGCGTCGCAATCCACCCGTACAATTTTATATTCCTTGGGATTGGTACCGTCTATGCCTTGAATGCCACTCGATTCCCAGGGGATTTCAAATTGTATCCGTCTTGCGTCTTCAAAATTACCGGGGTCTAAAACCGATTTAAAAACGGCAGTGTCCGGTACATATCTGGCGTTTCTGGTATCTAAGAAACCGATCTGGGTGGGACTACATCCTGTAATAAACAGAGTCAGTATTGTAATTAGGTTAAAGTATTTCATTGTTCTGAAAGTTTTAAATTTAATTGAGGTCAAAGTTCTGTCCATTCATAATCATAGGTCAGCGAGTGGACTATTCCGGTTTGAGTCTGTATGTCGGACGAAGCTACACGGGCCATCAGACCACTTGCCAGAGCATGTATTCCCAGACCTTCCGGTCCGATGTCCTGAACATCATTGAAGGATGAAGTTGTCCGGTATACTCTTAGTTTGATTCCTGTGAGTGTTGTCATTTCTGTACCGCCCTTCAGGGTGTTTTTAATTTCATAATCAAAATAATTCTGAACATACCTGCCTTTAAGTACATGGCACAATATCATTCTCCGGCATTCTTCCTTTGGAATATCCTGTATGTTGTTGTACTTCTGTTTCCCTGTCCCGTCCTTTGTATGCATGAGAAAGTGTTTGACACTGTAATTGGTCATGCCGAAAAAGGTGATTTGTGGATAGTCCGGATCTTTACCTTCGAAGAGGTCCCTCAGGCCGGCGTGTTCTATGGCGACGATGACAGAGTCCCAGTTATAGGCATCGGTATGAAAATATTCCCACATCGGACAATCGTGATTTTTTTGAGCAAGTCCGGTGTCGATGACATCGTATTGTACGCATCCGTTCATTACGAATAATATGAGCGCTATATATAAACATGGTTTCATAACTGATTGTTTTTAGATTATTATCTTCTGAATTGGGGAAATTGTTGCCAGTACTGATTCTGGGTCATGAGTGTATTGTAGACAAAGGCATTGTTGGAGTAGGGGATAAACACTTCTTCCAGGCTTTTGACCTCTTTGAATCTTCCGGGCAGTTTCTTATTGATAAACTCAATGCCATAGCGCACGATGTCAAAAAAACGGGCTGTGATCCCTTCCATAAACAATTCCTGTTCCCGTTGCCGGAAAATGATTTCCAGTAAATCGCCTTCGCTTGCTGAGTAAAGGGTGGCTTCGCAGCGTTTGCGGACTGTGTTCAGGTCCTCGGTAGCTCCGGATATATCGCCCGTTCTGGCTCGCATTTCTGCCCGGAGCAGAATGATACCTGCCAGCCGGATGATGATATCGTTCTGGTCGAATGCCCTGTCCAGGCCTGCCTGAGGACCGCCTTCATAGAGAAGGATATCCCTGAATTTCCAGATATAGGCGGCATCTTTGGTGATGTTTTCAGGTAATGCTGCCATCTCTTCGAAATTGTAGAAAATTTCGTCGAACCATGTACCGCAGGTATTGAATATTTCTTTGGCGCCTTTTTCGCTTAAACGCAAATATGTCCGTCTGGTGGCAGGTGTTGTGTTGGGAAATACCGGATAAGTCTCAATGTAGCCGTACGGGCTGACTCCGGTAGAGTTGGTTTCGTTTTCGATATCGTAGTAATCCAGTTCGAAAATGCCTTCTTTGCTGTTCCCTTTGAAAACTGTGGTGACCACATCGTGGGGAGTTGCTGCCAGTTCGTAGTCTCCGCTTTTTATTACAGCTGTGGCGGCTTGTATACCTTTCTTCAGTAATTCCGGTTCATGATTCAGGCTGCCTTTCCAGGCACAGACGTGGGCCAGAATGGCCTGGGCGGTTCCCCGGGAGGGAACTTGTTTGCTCACAACGGGGCGGTTGCGGAAATCGCGTAATTCTCCGGCAGGGGGCAGCAATGTCGCGGCTTCCTCAAGATCCCTGATGATAAAGTCGGCGATCTCCTGCCAGCTGGTAAGTCCCTTTTCTCCCGTTTCGAAGGCTTGGGTAACAAGAATGGCATTCCCCCAGGTACGGATGATGTAGAAATAGGTAAATGCCCGGATCGTTAAAGCTTCTCCACGGTAAAAATCCTTCCGTTCCTGAGAAATCTTTGCCTGTCCCGCATGGGCGAGGATTTGATTGGCCTGGGATATGATGTTATATTCGTTTTCCCAGTCGAGGGCTGCATGATTCAGGTGCCAGGTTTTTTCCAGTTCATTATTTCCGATGGTTGTATATCTGGCATTTTTGTAATCAAAAAGAAAACCCCGGTCGCGTGTCATCCGTTGTACGGTATTGCTGAAGCACGACCTGAAACGGACATGCATGCCTCTGGAACTACTTGCCAGGTCTTCCTCGGTCTGCCAGAAATTCGAGGAGGCGACCATGCTTTCAGGTTTCTGATTGAGTAGCGAATCGCAGGAAATCAGTGAGATAAATATCAGGTATAAGAATAATTTTTTCATGGATTCAGAATTTTACGGTTAAACCAAAATTGATCTTCCGGGACAGCGGATAAGTGTTCAGGTTATCGCGTCCGGTGACCGGATCAGCCATTTCCGGGTCTACACCGGGGTAGTCCGATTTGATGGTAAACAGATTTTCTCCGCTGACAAACAGACGGAGTTCTCCGATTTTCAGTTTTTCTTTTTTAAAAGTGTAACCAAGTGAAAGGAGGCGTACTTTCAGGTAATTTACCCGGTAGACATTGGACATCAGATCGGTGTGAAAATTGTTCAGGCCGTTGATGGCTCTGTTGGGAGGCATATTGTGGTGTCCGGCGCCTTCCTGCCAGAACGTATAGTCTTTCAGATCGGCGAGTATGGCTACCGAGGACATCGGATCGGTACCCACAGATGAATTGGCGTAAAGAATATGCCGTCCCAGAGAGTAGGGCATGCTGATATTCAGATCGAATCCTTTCCACTCTACCGACATATTGATCCCACCGCTTGCAACAGGGAGCGGACTACCGCCGTCCACCCGGTCACACTGTTCTCCCGGCAGGGCACTGATCAGGCCGTCTTTATTCACATCTATGATTCTCCTGTCGCCTGCCCGGTAATATTGGTTGCCTGTGCTACCCAGATATTGCGTGGTGCCGTAATTATAATATACCGGAACTTCTTCCTGGTTTTTGTAAAATCCGCGGTCGTCGAGTACAAATATGCGGTTCAGCTCTTTTCCGACAATACTGATATTGGAAAAAGAGAAAGGAGGGTAGATCGGGTGATTGTTTTGTGATTTATCCAGCCTGTTCCAGTTGCGGGCAATGTTGACCGATATGTTCCATTTGAACTTGTCTGTCCGGATGATATCGGCATTTACTGTCAGTTCAATTCCCTGATTCACGATGGCACAGAGATTGTCCATCTGCGTCCTGAATCCGGTATAATTTCCGGGGATAGTTTTCTGGTAAAGTAATTTGTCCGTATACCGGTAATAATAGTCGGCGGTAATACCGAGGCGATAATTAAAGAGATTCAGATCCAGACCGATATCGTACTGGTCGGTTTCTTCCCAGGTGAGGTCCGGATTGGGCAGTGTGCTTGTTATCATGGTAGACTGTCCCTGAAAAGTGATCAGTCCGGGGCCGTAGGCACCCTGTGCCAGATAGGGTTTATCAAATTGCCTTCCGGTTTTGCCCCAGGAAAACCGCAGTTTCCCGTAAGAAAGAATCCGGTTGATGTCTTTCATAAAGTTTTCCTCTGTGAAAGTGTATCCGGCAGCCAGAGAGGGAAACGTGCCCCAACGCGTATTTTTCCCGAACCGTGACGAACCGTCCCGCCGGAAGGTGGCTTCAAACAGGTATTTATCCCGGTAGTTATAAGCGACACGGGCAAAATAACTCACCAGGGCGCTTTTACTTTTGTCCGAATTGTATTCTTTCAGTTGCCGTTGTGTGACCGGATCGATCGGACGTCCCACCTGCGGTACAAAATAGATCAGGTCATTATCACTCCGTCCGTAGCCCGATACGCTGTTGTACTGATCCAGTTGGAAAGAGACTCCTGTCAGTATTTTTATATGGTGCTGCTCATTGATCCATCGGTCGTAAGTAAGTATGTTTTCGTTCAACCCCGACAGGTTGCGTTCCTCGCTGCCGCCGGAATAAGTCTGTTGGAAATCGTCTACCGCGATGGGCATAAATGTATTACGGTGCATTGCCAGATAATCAAAAGCGAAACTGGTTTTCAGGCTCAATCCTTTGAATATCCCGTAATTGAGATAGAAATTTGTCCGGAAGCGGTAACTGTCGTAATCTTCCCGTGTTTCCTTAAAACGGCGCAGCAATTCATCATAGGCTTCTTCGGTATATAGGGTGGTGGTATATGCTACGGACGGGATTTTCGGTATGCCGCTCAGGTCGGTACTACCGATATAAGGATCGAAATTTTTATTCGTCCGGTCGATCCCTGTACGGGTAAAGGAAAAACCTACCCGTCCGCTTAGTTTCGGGATGGGTTTGAAGGCAATACTACCCGACAGGCTTGCCCGTTTGAAACCTGTGGTAACCAATGCTCCTTTTTCCGTGTAATAACTGAGATTGAGGCTGTATGCAATGCTTTGTGAACCGCCGGTGATATTCAGGTTTGCGTCGGTCACTTCGGCGATCCGGAACAGGCGCCGGTACATACTGGTACTGTTGTTGAAAAAAGGATTCAGGCTGTCCTGGAGATAACGCAGGGTCTGGCCCATCCCTTTGTTCCAGAAATAGTCCTTGTTCAGGCCTGTGCGCTCCGATTCTTCAGGAGTTTCGATGTAATGCTGGCTGTTGGTGAGATAGTCGTATATGGCATCATCCTGATTCCGTAAAGCTTCCATGCGGAATTTGCGTTCGGCGTTTCCGGTGGTCAGTGTGGGGAGACAGGATTTGAAAGAATACGACTGTGTGACGCTGGCTGTGATCTCTGATTTTTCGTTGAAACGTCCGCTTTTGGTGGTGATCAGGATTACTCCGTTCGCTGCCCGCGAACCGTACATACTACAGGACGAAGCATCCTTCAGCACATCGATCCGCTCGATATCGCCTGAGGGAATGGTAGACAGGGGATTGATACCCATATGCAACTGCGGACTGGTGTAGAGAGGAATACCATCCACCACCCACAGCGGATCACTCCCGACGCGGCTGTTTTCAATGGAGAGGCTGTTGAAGCCCCTGACCGTGATGCTTCCCTGATTACCCGGAGCGCCTGAGGTGTTGATAACGTCCACACCACTGAGTAGTCCCTGCAACTTTGTGACGATATCGGAGAGGGCATTGTCCTTTAATTTGTCGGCTTTTACGGTAGCAACCGAACCGATTGTTTCCCGTTTGCTCTGTTCACCATAGGCAACAATCTGTACTTCATCCAGCACGGTCAGTTGTTCTTCCATCCGGATGTTGACAAAAGTTCCTGCTACGAAAGGGACTTTTTGCGTTTTGAATCCGATAAAAGAGCAGATCAGGGTTCCCTGGGATTGAGGCAGATTCAGTGTAAAACGTCCCTGGTTGTCGGAGGCGACTCCCAGTTTACTTCCTTCCATACGGATTGTCACGCCGGGTAACGGAATACCTTTGTGATCGGAGATCGCCCCTTTTATGATATAGGTCGGTTGCTGTGGTTCTCCGGCCATCAGGAAGGCGGAGTGGATAAATGTGAGAAACAGGGATAAAATAATGATGGTCAGGCGTCGTTTCTTATTGCTACGACTCCGGTTACGTTTGTTTTTTTTCATAACTTTGCAGTGGTTAATATTAGTAATAATGTTAATTCAGGCGGGAGGACTGTTTTCACGCTAATGATAGGTAGTCCCCCGCTTTTTCTTTTTGTCCGGATTATATTCTTTTGTACCTCCTTTCTTTTTATGATTTAGTTTGTATTTCAGGTATTTTTTCCCTTCCGTATTTCGAGTTTGCCTGTTTTTACCCCGATTTTTACTCTGTCGCCGGGACAGAAGCCTGCATCGTATAACCATTTTCCCATCAGCCGCAGGCAGGGTTCAAGGTTGTAGCTGCCGTTCAGATGTCTCTGACCTGTAGAGATTGTCATTTGGCGTTCTTTATGTATCTTTTTCCTGTTCATATTTTGGATAAAAGGATGAGTACCCATAACTAATAATGTGTGGAATTCCTGATCTGTCAGGAGGACGATAATTGACTTTTCCCTTTAAAAATTTACGGTTGGTTTTTAGATTTTCTGTTCGTTTCATAGCATATTTTTTAATGATAAAAAGGGTATACCTTTTCTTTAAAATTGCCGTATGCTTATGAAACTGTCCTTTCCCAAAAATTTTACAATAAGGAAGTTATAGCCGTAAGCTTACGGTATAAAGTTGGTTTCGGGAAAAAAGAATCCCAGAAGGGAATTTTAGTTATAATTTCAAGAGAAATTTTTAGTATGAAACAATTTAAAGAAATAAGAATAGTATCATTCTGACTTTTTCAATTTCTAAGTACAAATTTAGAAAACTAACCTGGGTTATCCAAATATTTTATACAAAAATCCGTTATTTAAATTCTAATTTTTTGAAAATGAACAAGAAGCATACAGCAATAGAAGTCTATGTCAGTGAGGCAGTAAGGAAAAAAAGAGAAAAGAAAGGTTTATCTCAAAAAGAATTATCTATTGCAATTGGTTTAGATGAAAGCTTTGTTGGACTTGCAGAAAGTCAAAATAATAAAGCAAAATTTAATCTCAATCATTTAAATGAATTAGCAAAATTCTTCAAATGTAGCATGAGTGACTTTCTACCTTCAACTTGTGTAGAAGAAAATTGTATTGAGGAATATAAAGAAATAAAGAGACAGAGAAAAATAGAACGTGAGAGATTAAGAAATCAAAAGAAATGATCAAATTAAGAAATGGAAGGCAGCTAAAATTCATTTCTATAAAACAATTGGTCAACAATGTGAGCTAATTTTCTTAAATGTAAGGTTGTGACCAATCTTTAATTTTGATCACAAGCCTTCCATTTACAGCGATGCAATGGCTTGGAGCAATCGCATCAGAGGGAATCGTCACGATCTGCCTCTGAATGTTCATACTAACTAAAACTAAAACTTTCCTTTTTCCCGTTAGGTTTCACGATACTTTACTGGGTAGCTTTCTGAAAAAACAGCAAACTACCGTCAGATAAAACCCTTGTTTTTAAAAGGATGTCCGACCAGACACTGAGCATGATTTTATTTACGTAGTGGATACCATTACTGATCATCCGGCCGAACTTCCTTATATGTGGTATAGTCCGGCCTTATATTTTGGGGTGAGCAAAAATAAGACGCGAGCCTTACCCATTATTGTAGGTAACAGGCTTCTCACAGCACTATGATTACAAATAATGGAGGCTCGCGTTGCTTATATATCTATGTAAACAGATATACGAATCCTGCAACGCAAGCGTTATCCACTCTTATACCCGTAATCATTAAAAATGTGAGAATTTGTTACCTACAGGGAATAAGCGAAACGCTTAACGTTAAAAAAAAGAACTTTGGACGATTTTCACCATCCGTTACAAAAATATCAATAAATTTTTAAACCACAAACTTTTCAAAATAATTTTTTAATATTATCTCATGTTGACATAAATTCAATTCCTTAATTATCTTTTGAGAAAAGATTCTTTTCCAACAAATTTCTGTTTTTTCCTTCAGTTGTTCCATGATCAGACTGTTTGAAAAAATGTTGTTCTTAGATGATGTGGCTTAAATATTAGCTACTTTTGTATGTCAGA